>CAYNOA010000169.1:419-4754 GCA_964398695.1 uncultured Enterococcus sp.
CCCGGTTATATTTCATTAAATGAATATGATGGGATAATGGATAGCACAAAACTGTATTTGGATCCGACAAATACATACCCACCGGAAGGTGTAATATGGGATTTGGACTTAAATATCAATCTTACCAATCTTAAAAATATGATGATATGTTTTTTGACTTTGGCTTAAGCTTCGTTCATAGACACCCGACGTCACCACTGATTGATCACAAATTTTTAAAATAATCAGTGATTGATTGCGAGGTTTTGTTGGGTTTTGAATGCCGATTCGCCAAAGTTGATCCGAATGATTGGAAGCTTTGCCAAAAGTAACTAAGTTTCCACCAAGGTTAATTAATGCTGAAACCACCTTCGCTTCTTTTAAATACTTCACAACCAAATCCGCAATGTACCCTTTTGCTAGACAACCTAAATCAATTTTCATTCCTTCTTTGGTTAAATAAACCTGACTTTGCGCTTTATCTAACAAAATATTTTCAGGGTTAATGAGTGACAAACAATGATTAATTTCAGTTTGGCTTGGTACCTTTGCATCGCTAAAACCAATTCGCCAAGTTTGAATGAGTGGGCCAATTGCAATATTTAAGTGGCTGTCTTTCGCTAAACTTTGTTCTTTTCCGATTTCAATCAGTTCAAACAACTCCGGATGAACAAAAACCGCTTCTTTGCCTGCTTGTAAATTCACAGCCATCAGTTCTGATGTCCAGTCGTTGGCGCTAAAACGTTTTTCATATTGTTTTAAACGGGCAATCGCCTCGTTTAAAATAGGCGTCGGATTGTCGTGTTCAATCGTTAAATCAATGACCGTTCCCATTAAATGAATGGTTTGTTTTTCTTTTACCAAACTTGATCACCTTTTTTCTTGCATTCTTAATTTCTGAAAGTATTTTCACGAGTAATCATCTAAAAACATCCATTAACATGCTTATTGAAACTTGCTCTTTTCAAACTCCAGTAGCCACTCAACCTATTTTGTTTGTGTTTGTTTTCACATCTATCAACAAACTCATTATACTCTTTGTGAATATTTTAGTCAACTCAAATATATAAAAAAATATATATATGTTTTTTCTGTTTATTTTTCAACTTCTTTTTAACTCCTTGTTTTAGTCGCTCTTTTCTTAAATCATTCTAAATTAAAAGGCTTACAAAAAAATGAAAAGCACCCTTTTTCAAAAAGACGAAGCAAAACGATTAAAAAAATGAATCCTCACTAATTTTTCTCTAAATTTATGACATAATTAGTTGTTATTTTCCGCATTTTCTGTTTGAATAATACAAGAGCATTTCTTTCGTTCTCAATAGAGAAAAGGGGTATGAATTTATGACAAAAAAAATCGGTTTTGATCCACACAAATATATTGACGAGCAATCAAAGTATATTTTAGAACGCGTAAATAATTACGATAAATTGTATCTAGAGTTCGGTGGAAAATTAATTGGCGATATGCATGCCAAACGTGTTTTGCCGGGATTCGATCAAGATGCAAAAATCAAATTATTGCACAAGTTAAAAGATCAAACAGAGATTATTATTTGTGTATACGCCGGTGATATTGAACGCAATAAAATCCGCGGAGATTATGGCATCACTTATGATATGGATATTATGCGTTTAATTGACGAGTTGGGTGACTATGAACTTGCCGTCAACAGTGTCGTCATTACGCGCTATAATGGCCAACCCTCTACAAAAATCTTCATGAACAAATTACAACAACGTGGTATCAAAGTCTTTACGCATCGTGAAATTGAAGGCTATCCTGTAAATGTTGATAAGATTGTCAGTGATGAAGGTTTTGGACAAAATGAATACATCCCTACAACCAAACCGATTGTGGTTGTAACGGGCCCTGGTGCCGGTAGTGGGAAACTTGCGACTTGCTTAAATCAATTGTATCACGAAAGCCGTCAAGGAAAATCTGGTGGCTATTCAAAATTTGAAACTTTCCCCGTTTGGAATATTCCTTTAAAACACCCATTAAATATCGCTTATGAAGCAGCGACAGTCGACTTAAAAGATGTTAATATGATTGATTCTTTCCATTATGACTACTATGGTAAAGTGGCGGTCAATTATAATCGAGACATCGAAACTTTCCCTATTATTAAACGAACTATTGAAAAAATTACTGGGCATGAGGCAGAGTTTCATTCTCCCACAGATATGGGAGTTAATCGAATTGGTTTTGGGATTGTGGACGATCAAGTCATTCAAGAAGCTTCAAAACAAGAAGTGATTCGTCGCTACTTTGAAACTGCGAGCAACTATAAAAAAGGCGTAACCGACTTAGAAACGCTCAATCGCATTCAAATTATTATGGAAGAATTAGATTTACGGCCAGAAGATCGTGCGTGTGTTTTACCAGCCAGACAATATTCTGAGAAACTTAAAACTCGCTCAGATTGGAATCAAGAGTTTACTCCGCCGGTGATGGCTTTAGAATTAGCCGATGGGCAAATCATTACTGGTCGTGGCTCAGAATTGATGGATGCTAGCGCTTCTGCAGTTTTAAATGCGATTAAAGTTTTAGCCAATATCAGTGATGAAATTTTACTTTTGTCACCAAATATTTTAGAGCCAATTCAACGGTTAAAATCAAATGAATTATCCGGCCGAGTGACTTCGCTAAATATTTCAGAAATTCTAATTGCTTTATCGATTAGCGCTGTAACGAACCCCACAGCACAACTGGCTTACGCGAAGTTAATTGAATTAAAAGAAACGCAAGCTCATTCCACTGTGATTTTAAATAAAGACGATGAACAAATTTTACGCAGTTTAGGAATTTCATTTACTTGTGACCCTGACTTTCCTTCAAAAAACTTATTTTATGTTTAAAATGGAAACAACACTTTAGGAGGCCCCTATGATTAAAAACAAACAAGATTGGTTCTTACGTTTTGTTAAAGGGATGTTTATTGGTTCTGGCTTTATTTTACCTGGTGTCAGCGGGGGGGCGCTGGCAGCTATTTTTGGAATTTACGAGCAGATTATTTCCTTTTTAGCGAATCTCACTAAAAATTTCAAAGACAATTTTTTATTCTTTCTACCGGTTGGTTTAGGTGGTTTGACCGGCGTCTTTATGCTTTCCTTTTTTGTCAGTTTTCTTTTAGGTGCTTACGAAAAAATGATGATGTGGTTTTTTATTGGCTGCATTGTGGGTACCGCCCCTGCGCTTTGGAAAGAAGCTGGAAAAAAAGGACGCACCACTAGAGAATGGCTGATTTTACTTGCTAGTTTTATTGGTGGTTTTTTATTCCTGTATAGCGGCTCGCAGCTATTTTCAGAAGTAAATCAAAACTTTTGGACTTGGATGATTGCAGGAGGATTGATTGGTTTAGGCATGATTATTCCTGGTTTAAGTCCATCAAATTTTTTAATTTACATGGGTCTGTATAAAGCGATGGCTGATGGGATCAAAGAAATGAATCTTAGTGTCTTATTCCCCATTGGAATTGGTGCCATTTTGACCATTATCGGTTTATCAAAGATCATCAACTACATTTTCAAAAAAGCCTATCCACAATTATTTCATTTTATTTTGGGAATCGTTTTTGCTTCAACCGTTATGATTATCCCAACGAATTACTCTGATTTTACGTTCTTCAACTATCTGGCTTCTTTCTTTTTATTACTAGGAGGAACCGCTCTAGGTGCTTGGATGAGTCGTTTAGAAGAAAAATATAAATAAGCAAATAATGGCAACTGATTGATTCAATCATCAACCAGTTGTCATTTGTCTATAACTATTTAATAAGGAGATTTTGCTTTCATGTTAGAAATGATGATGTCTTTTTTTCAACAGTATTTAACCCCTAAACTGGTCGTATTTTTCATTTCATTAATGCCCGTTTTAGAACTACGTGGTGGCTTAGTTGCTGCAAGTATTTTGGGAGTCCCTTGGTATGAGGCGATGCCCATTGCCATCATTGGGAACTTAATTCCAGTGCCTTTTATTATTTTCTTTATTGAGAAAATCTTAACCTTTCTCGCTGAAAAAGGTCCCATCAAAAAATTAGCCAATAAAATGATTACCAAAGGACGCGACGGCGGTCAAAAAATGATGGAAAAGTATCCCGAGCGATTGATGCTCGGTCTCTTTTTATTCGTTGCGATTCCTTTACCAGGAACGGGTGCTTGGACCGGTTCGTTAATTGCAGCCTTACTTGGCTTACCACCCAAGAAATCCTTTTTCCCAATTGCCTTTGGTGTCTTGACCGCTTCCATCATTATGCTTTTATTAGCTTACACCCTCCCAGGCGCATTCGGCTTAAAATAGGTTATTTTCTTCGCGCCTTGCTTCGAGTCTTAACGCAAAAAAACGGCTGTATA
>CAYNOA010000170.1:0-3298 GCA_964398695.1 uncultured Enterococcus sp.
CTTATTGCTTGAAGCTGAACACTTCTGGCACGACCTCTTGATTATTATGCAATTACTGAGCCGTTTGGCATGCCTTTTGGTGCATCCACAATTTTTAGATTGCCTTTTTCGTCTTCGGCTGACAAAATCATCCCTTGACTAATTAAACCACGCATTTTACGCGGTTTTAAGTTGGCTACAATCACAACTTTCTTGCCAATTAAAGCTTTGGGATCGGGATAAAATTCAGCCACACCGGATAAGATTTGTCGATCTTGGTTATCGCCGGCAGCTAAGCGGAACTGAAGCAATCTGTCCGCCCCTTTGACTTGTTGGCAATCAATGACTTCGGCCACTTTTAATTCGATTTTATCGAAATCTTCATATTTAATTTCTTTTTCTTTGACTGAAACAAGTTCGGTTTCTTCGGGGTCCCATTTAATGCTTTCTTCGGCACTTTTACCGCCATCCGTCATTTTCTTTTGAATATAGGCCACTTCAACGTCTAATTCTAAACGCGGGAATACAGGGGTGCCTTTTTCCACCACTTTGGTTCCTTCAGGGAATTCGCCAAAATGTAATTGTTTCAATGACATTCTTTCTGAATCTAGACCTAGCTGTTTAAAGATTTTCTTCGGCGTTTCAGTCATAATTGGTTGGAGTAAAATCGCCGCAATTCGTAAACTTTCAGCTAAGTGAACCATCACGCTGTCAAGTTCCGCTTTCTTTTCTTCGTCTTTTGCAAGTACCCATGGGCTGGTTTCATCAATGTACTTATTCGCTCGAGAAACAAGCGTCCAAATTTCTGCTAAAGCATTATTGAAGGCCATTTTCTCCATCGCTTGGTGGTAACGACCGATAACATTCGCTGCAGTTGTCGATAATTCACTATCAAATTCGGTTACTTTTGACGCATATTTTGGCACCATGCCACCGCAATATTTGTTGACCATCGCAATGGTTCGGTTTAATAAGTTACCTAAGTCATTGGCCAAATCATAGTTCACACGTGAGACAAAATCTTCGGGCGTAAAGACGCCATCACTACCAAACGGTACCGCGCGTAATAAGTAGTAACGTAAAGCATCCAAGCCGTAACGTTCCACCAGCATTTCTGGATAAACCACGTTGCCTTTTGATTTTGACATTTTACCATCTTTCATCAATAACCAACCATGACCAAAAATTTTCTTCGGTAATGGAATGTCTAAAGCCATTAACATAATTGGCCAATAAATTGTATGGAAACGCACAATTTCTTTTCCAACCATGTGTACATCGGCTGGCCAATATTTTTTAAATAATTCGTCGTGATCCGTGCCATAACCTAAAGCGGTAATATAGTTTGATAATGCATCAATCCAAACATAAATAACGTGCTCTGGGTCGGATTTAATTGGCACGCCCCAAGAAAACGTTGTTCGTGAAACGGCTAAGTCTTCTAAACCAGGTTTAATGAAGTTATTAATCATTTCATTTTTACGTGATTCGGGTTGGATAAAGTCTGGGTGTGATTCGTAATATTCTAGTAAACGGTCTGCATATTTGCTCATTTTAAAGAAATAAGAAGTTTCTTTTACTAATTCAACTTCGTGACCACTTGGCGCTTTCCCACCAATCACTTTGCCACTTTCATCACGGTAAACTTGCTCTAATTGCGTTTCGGTAAAGAACTCTTCATCAGAAACTGAATACCAACCTTCATATTCACCAAGGTAAATATCGCCTTGATCAAGTAAACGTTGGAAAATTTTTTGAACCGCTGCTTTGTGATCGGCATCGGTTGTGCGGATAAATTTATCATAACTAATGTCTAAGGTGCGCCATAATTTTTGAATATCTGCCGCCATGTGATCCACGTATTCTTGTGGTTCGACTCCTAGTTCTGCCGCTTTTTTTTCAATTTTTTGACCGTGCTCATCGACTCCGGTTAAATAATACACATCAAAGCCCATTAAACGCTTGTAACGCGCCACCGCATCACAAGCAATCGTTGTATAAGAGTTCCCAATATGTAATTTCCCACTTGGGTAATAAATTGGCGTCGTAATGTAAAAAGTTTCTTTCTCAGCCATGGATTGTTATTCCTCCTTATTCATCTCACAATTCATTCTTTGCTAGTATACCACAATTTTTTTAAATACGTTTTTATTTTTCCAGTTGTTTCAAACTTAAATCATGTTAAAATAAAAGTAACGACTACCTAAACAAGGAGATGGCCATGAAATTCACTTCAAAAGAAGCAGAAAAAAAATATTATGAACAAGAAGCAAGTGAAAATGAATTCCTTGCTTGGTATCAAAAACAAGATCAACCAACTTACGAAAAACCTTCTGTTACCGTCGATATGGTCTTAATGTGTTACAACAAAGAAGAAGACCAATTAAAAGTCCTATTAATTCAGCGAAAAACCAACCCTTTTCGTCATTCTTGGGCTCTACCGGGTGGCTTTGTCCATCCAAAAGAATCGACGGGAGAATGTGTTTTGCGGGAAACTAAAGAAGAAACGGGCGTCTTAATTTCTGAGCATAACATTGAGCAATTGCATACCTTTAGCACGCCTAATCGCGATCCGCGTGGTTGGGTCGTGACGGTCAGTTATCTCGCTTTTATCGGTGAAGAACCTTTGTCAGCCGGCGATGATGCTAGTCAAGTTCGTTGGTTTTCATTAGAAAGAAAAGACGACGCGCTTTATTTAGTCGATGAAGAAATTGAAATCATCTTGGATTTACCAACCGGGGCGTCTTTAAGCCAACATCACCTTGCCTTTGACCATAGCGAAATTATTTTAAAAGCCTTTAAACGCATTACGAATAAAATGGAAAATGAGCCGCAAGTTTTACAAGTTTTAGGCGAAGATTTCACCATTACCGAGGCACGAAAAGTTTTCGCTAAATTTTTAGGCGTGAATTTCCGTGAAATTGACCATTCAAATTTCAAAAAATCGCTCTTACGCTTTTTAGACGAAGTTGGTGAACGTTCCGTGGGAATCGGGCGTCCTTCAAAAGTGTATCGTTTGAAACAAGGCATTTTTGATGAAGAATAATAATGAAAAATAAAAGCCACAGGAAACTGTGGTTTTTTTGTGTTTGCTTGTCACTTGAGCTGGCGCACCATTTTAAAAAGCGGCTTCCTTATCGCTCGAAGCAAAACGCTTTTTCTCCATCCTTTTTTAATCAGTGGATTAAAAGCTGCTTCTTCGGCTATAACTCATCCGCTTTTAAAATGAAAAAGCCATTTTGAAAAGCGGCTTCCTTATCGCTTGAAGCAAAACGCTTTTTCTCCATCCTTTTTTAATCAGTGGATTAAAAGCTGCTTC
>CAYNOA010000170.1:3398-4694 GCA_964398695.1 uncultured Enterococcus sp.
ACTCATCCGCTTTTAAAATGAAAAAGCCATTTTGAAAAGCGGCTTCCTTATCGCTCGAAGCAAAACGCTTTTTCTCCATCCTTTTTTAATCAGTGGATTAAAAGCTGCTTCTTCGGCTATAACTCATCCGCTTTTAAAATGAAAAAGCCATTTTGAAAAGCGGCTTCCTTATCGCTTGAAGCAAAACGCTTTTTCTCCATCCTTTTTCTTCATACTTATAATATCGCTTGCTTTTTTGGTGATATTTTTTTATGATAGACAATAAGTTTTGAATCGTCTGTTTTTTCTGACAATTTAAAGCAAAAGGGGGAGTTTTATGAAAAAGTTGAAAGGATATCGTTTTCGAATCTATCCGGATGAAGACCAGAAACGTTTTTTTATCGAAACTTTTGGGTGTGTACGTTTTACCTATAATCACTTACTGATGGCCAAAAAAGATAAAACCATCGAAAATTTAACACCGGCCCAATTAAAAAAGGATTATCCTTTTCTAAAAAAGGCAGACAGTTTGGCCTTAGCCAACACCCAACGAAATTTAGAGCGAGCTTTTACTAATTACTATCAAGGACGGACTGGTTACCCGAACTTAAAAAATAAGAAAAAAATTTGGCAGTCTTATACAACAAATAATCAAAAGAATACGATTCAATTAATTGACGAAACAATTAAGCTGCCGAAATTAAAAACACCGGTTAAAATCGAGCGGCATCGAGAAGTTAAGGGCCTAATCAAATCGGCCACCATCTCAGCCAAAAACAACACAGAATTTTATATCTCTTTGTTGTGCTTAGAAGAAATCCCGCCCTTAAACAAAACGGGCGAAAATACGATTGTCTCATTCCACCCGACAACCTTCATCAAGACTAGTACGGGGGGATTGACTTTACCAACCTTAGATTTAACGCCACTCGATCAAAAAATTGAAAAAGAACAACTCAAACTCGCTCGTCGAAAAAAAATCGCCCGGATTCGGGGTGTTGCTTTAAGTGACGCCAAAAACTATCAAAAGCAAAGACAAAAAGTTGAGCAATTAATTTTGACAAAAACAAATAAAAAAGGGAATTTTTTTGACCAGCTGACTTGGTTACTTGTGCAACACTTTGACGAAATTGCTATTTCTGCCCCTAGGCCTGATGATTTTTTGGCAGATGGCTTTTATTCTTTAACTGACTGGCAACAATTTTTGGTCAAAATCCATTACAAAATTGAGTGGTACCAAAAAGAGCTGCTGCAATTGAAATAAGACAAAAACATACTAAAATTAGAGGGCCAATTCATCTGTTGATGCGTTTGCCC
>CAYNOA010000171.1:0-4675 GCA_964398695.1 uncultured Enterococcus sp.
GGCCAAGCGTTAATAAGTGCTGAATAGCTAATTTCGTTCCTAAAGCAATATCCATGACGACCGCGCTATAACGATCCGGTCGTGGCGAAGAATCGAGAAAAATGACCGGCTGTTTGATTGTTTCTAACCAATCTAACAGTTGGGGTTCCATAAGTCCAATACAAAACAAGGCCTTCAATTCTTTGATTTCTTCTTTAGTCGCATCGGGGTTAACCGCTTTTAATCCATACCCCTCAGCGGTTAAATATTTTTCTAAGGCGACTCGCATCGCCAAATAATACACGTCTTCTAGCTCTGCTTCACTCGAATAAGTCGAATACAAGCCGACCACTTCGACTTTTTGGGTTTGCTTTTTTTTCGGTAACAAATAATCCAATTCTTCCGCTGCTTCAAAAACGCGAATCTTCGTTTCCGTGGTCACATTTAATTGCGGATCATGGTTTAACACGCGTGAAACGGTCGCAGGTGATACTTGGGCCATGGCGGCGATGTCTTTAATAGTCGGATTTTTTTTCTTCATGGATCGTCCTCCAAACACGTTTAAATTCTAAGAAGTCGACTTCAACAATAAGAATGCCGGTGAAAATTAACAGAGCCCCGATTAACAGCGTTACAGTAATTTGCTCGTTTAAAAGTAAAACCGAAGCAAGCATTCCAAAAAAAGCTTCGGTCGAAAGAATGACTGCTGTCTCGGTACTGATGGTCTTTCTTTGGGCCCATGTTTGTAAGAAATAAGCCAACAAAGTACTAATTAGGCTTAAATACAAGACGGGATATAAAGTCGTCAAAGTAAAATTGGCTTGATGGAATAAAGTAAACCGATCTTTTGAAAAAAGAAAAGACACCCAAGCAAGTAAACTGGCTGTCCCCATTTGTGACAGCATTAACGACCAAGTTTTAATTTCTTTGGCAAATATATCCGTTGAAAAAATTTGCAAGGCAAAAAAGAAGGCGCAAACTAGTGTCAATAAATCCCCTTGATTCATTTGTTGGAAGCCCGATTCTAACGAAATAAAACCAATGCCTAACAAGGTCACTCCTGCGCCAGCAAATGTTTTATACGACAATTTTTCTCTTAAAACAATTAAGGCTAAAAAGGGTACGATGACAATATTAACGGCGGTTAAAAAGGCATTTTTCGATGGCGTGGTATATTGAAGACCGACTGTTTGAAAATAAAAACCTAAATATAAAAAGAAACCGACGAGACTACCTTTGAGGATTTCGACTTTTTTCATTTGTTTTAAACGAGACAGGTTCAGCAACAATAGGACCACAAAGGCCAGACTAAAGCGGATGACTAAAATTTCATTGGGCGTCAATGTTTCAAGTGCTATGGAACTGGCCACAAAGCCCGTTCCCCAAATGATGGCGACTAAAAACAAGGCGCTTTTACTTATGTTTTTCATTGGTTTTCCCTCATTTTTTATGCTGGTAAATAGGCCAGACAAAATTGGTATGTGAAATCTTCAAAACGAGCTTTATCATATTCGTATTGTTCTTGGCCACAACTATTGCTACCTAAGCCCGAATGAAAGACATCTAGCGTCAGATAATTTTGTGGGCTGCGTTTTAGTTCATCGATATGTTTGGCGTCTTCTAAGGCTTTGCGACTATAGTCGTGAACGGTGAAAGTGGTTGCTTGCGTAAAAGCAAAACGTAAACGTTCTTTTGTATTGGGATCGGTTAATTCCGCCCATTTCACTTGGGTCCGCGCGCCGTTTTCTTGTGGGAAAATATATTCGGTATGCATGTCGCGGACCGTTTTTTCAAAGATTCCCATTTGCACCGCTGCCTGGCTATCTCGATAGCTTTCACCTGGACCGTTGCCGTACCATTTCACTCGATCAAAGCGGCCAGCGCCAACGAGATCAAACCCAATTCTTGGCAACATTTCCGGGCGATGTGTCCCCCGAATCGCTGTCTTGCCTTGAACCGTTACTTCACAAAGTCCGCTTGCTGTAAAAGTAAACGTTTTGGTCAGATGATAGCCCCAGTTTTGATTCGTGGCGCTGGCATATTGGGCCACTTCGACTTCGATTTGTGCGTTTACTTGACGGACATGCAACCACTCCAATTGCTCGGTCACTTGATGCAAGAAGTATTCTTCTTTCCAAGCCGTTACTTTATACATATCATTGTCAATCGGCGCGCGCCATAAGGTAAAGTCCAAGCCGGCCGTTAAAATCGGTTGCTGATTGGCGTTGACAACTTGTAAGATTTCCCCGGTGATTTTACTAAAGGTATAGGCGATTTGATTATTTTGTACAGTTAAGCTTAAATCATCTTCAAGGATTTGCCAAGGCGTCCCTTGCTTTTCCATCGGTGCACTTGCTCGGTCTTCCAGTAAGAATTGGGCGTGGGCAATTTCAACTTCACCAATTGCTGGTAGTGTTCGGCTGAGTTGCACATTTAAATAGACAGCTTCATAGGGACCAAACAAGTCACTTGCTAGTACTAAAGGGAGCGTCGTTTGTCCTTGGGCTGGTAGTTCTGCTAAGCTTAAGGACCTTTCTTGTAAAATTTTTTCGCCTTGAACCACTTGATAAGTAACACAGCTGCCGGCTAAATTTACAAAATCGTACAAGTTCTTAAACGTTAACTGGTTGCTGCTAGCTTCATAAGAAAATTGAACTGGTTGAATAATGGCTTTGTATTCAAGTAGCGCCGGTGACGGGGTCCGGTCTGGCCGCAATAACCCATCAATACAAAAGTTCCCATTGTTCGGTGTATCCCCAAAATCCCCGCCATAATAGTAGGTTCTTTGACCAGCACGCCTTTGTTCAATGCCATGGTCGTACCATTCCCAAAGAAAACCTCCTTGTAAACGGTCATATTTACGCATCACTTCTTGGTATTCTCTCAATCCACCCGGACCATTGCCCATCGCATGGCCGTATTCGCAATGAATATGGGGTTTTTGCCCTTCTGTTTCTTCTCCAATTTTGATTAAATTGTCTAAGCGCGTATACATCGTCGTAAAGACATCACTATAAACAGCAAAGCGCGCGCCTTCATAATGAACAGGACGACTATCGATGGCTTTTATAGCTTGATACATTGCCATAAAGTTTTGCCCGGCCCCCGATTCATTGCCTAATGACCACAAAATAATTGATGGGTGATTCAAGTCGCGTTTCACCATACGCAAGGCACGTTCAACATAGGCCTGCTCCCACTTGCGATTGTCACTAATCCAATTGTAATCACCGGTGTTTTCAAAACCATGACACTCTAGATCGGCTTCGTCAATTACATACAAACCATACTGGTCACATAAATCATAAAAAACACGTTGGCTTGGGTAATGCGCCGTTCGTACCGCATTGATGTTGTGTTGTTTCATTAAACGAATATCTGCTTCCATGACTTCTTTGGTCACGGCAATTCCCGCTGTGGGCATAAAATCATGACGATTTACGCCATTAATAAAGATTTTTTTCCCATTAACGAGTAATTGATTGCTCTTGATTTCAACGTGGCGAAACCCTACTTTAAATGGAATAAATTGGTCATCGACTTGTAACATTAAGGTATATAAATGAGGCGTTTCCGCGTTCCAAGTTTGAGGTTTTTCAACAAAAGTGGTACTTTGACTCATACCAGCCGCGTTTTCCTTAAAATTTGCTAACGAGATTTTTTGCTCGCCATCAAGGTAATAGCCGGTCATTGGCAACTGATGGGGATTTTCCGCCGTAACCACCAACTGGAAATTTTCGTATGTTTCATCGGGCAAGGTTTGAATGCGAATATCGGCTACTTCTTTTGCTGCCACTTCATAGAGTGAGACATTCCGGAAAATTCCAGATAACCACCACATATCTTGGTCTTCTAAATAAGTCCCTGATGACCATTTGATTACTTTTACAAGCAGTTCGTTTTGACCTGTTTGGACAAAATTAGCGATATCAAAAGCCGTTTCCATGCGACTCCCGATGTTGGAACCGACAAATTCACCATTTAAATAACACTCAAAGTAAGAAGATACCCCTTCAAATAATAAGCGCGGCAGGCGTTGATTGGCTTGGTAGTCAAAGGTCCGATAATACACACCAGTTGGATTTTTTGTCGGGACAAAAGGTGGATTAATAGGAAAGGGGTATAACACGTCAGTATAATGCATGTGATCGTATCCTTCCAATTGCCAACAAGAGGGCACCGGAATAAGCGGGCTCGTTTGTAATTTATGGGTTAAGGTCCTTAAATCTTTTTCAACGGCTTCGGGGTAATCATAGTAACTAAAATGCCAATCGCCATTTAAAGACTGATAGCCGATTTGTTTGGTTTCATCTAGCGACAAAGCCTGTGCTTCTTTTTCGTAGCGAAAGAAAGTCGCGGTTTGTTCTAGGCGATTTTCTCCTAGTTGTTCGAGTTGTTCCCATGGCTTGATTGGTCTCATTTAGATTCTCCTCGTATAATATATTTAGAAGCAATTAATAAAACATCGTCAAAATCCGTTCACGTAATGACTGATGATTGGCTTTTATAAATAGGTCTAATTTAGTAAATATGATAGGTTTTCTTATATATTTACTAAATAAATTATACTCAAATTTTTAAGCAAAAGAAAGAACGAATCTCTTTATTTCAAATGGTTGTTAGTCAAATGGTGTTGATGGACTCAAAACGAGTAAAAATAATAGTCAGAATCGGGACTGTGACAAAAATAAGTCAC
>CAYNOA010000172.1:0-4651 GCA_964398695.1 uncultured Enterococcus sp.
AAACTTCACCAGATTTATACGCAAGTGTTGATTTGGTTGTTGATAAATTAGAACGTCAAATTCGCAAATTTAAAACAAAAATTAACCGTAAATCAAGAGAAACAGCGATTCCAGATGTGAATGCGGGCTCAATCTTCACCACTGATGATACAGAAGATGAAAACCATTCAGAATTAGAAATTGTTCGGACAAAACGTCTATCTTTAAAACCAATGGATAGTGAAGAAGCCGTACTTCAAATGAATATGCTTGGACATAGTTTCTTTATTTTTGAAGATGCAGAAACAAACGGAACAAGTATCGTTTATCGTCGAAAAGATGGTAAATTTGGCTTAATTGAAACAGACTAAAAAAAATAACTAAAAAAAGATGGCGGTTAATTAAACCGCCATCTTTTTTTAGTTATGTGAATAAAATGATTTTTGAGGTTTCTTAGGAAATAAGATTGTCAGATAGTTTGTATAGAAAATGTAGCATTCATTTGGAACTAATGATAAAATAGACTGAAGACTTTTTATACCTTAAAAAGAATTGATCTGAAATCAAAGGAGATTTATATAAGAATGGCTAATTTTTTTAAAAATTTAATTGAAAATGATAAAAAAGAATTAAAACGTTTAGATCAAATGGCGGCTAAAATCGATACTTTGGCTAACCAAATGAGTGCGTTAACCGATGATGAATTGAAAGCAAAAACAGATGAATTTCGCCAACGTTATCAAAATGGCGAAACACTCGATGAATTACTAACGGAAGCTTTTGCAGTTGTTAGAGAAGCGGCAAAACGAGTCCTTGGTTTATACCCCTATCATGTCCAATTAATGGGCGGGATCGTCTTACATGATGGGAATATTCCTGAGATGCGAACCGGTGAAGGAAAGACCTTAACGGCAACGATGCCTGTTTATTTAAACGCAATCCCAGGTCTAGGTGTTCATGTGGTAACCGTTAATGAATACTTAGCAACGCGTGACTCAACAGAAATGGGTGAGCTCTATAATTTCTTAGGTTTGTCGGTTGGGTTAAATATTAACTCGAAATCCTCTGAAGAAAAAAGAGCCGCTTATGCTTGTGATATTACCTATAGTACAAACAATGAATTAGGGTTTGACTACTTAAGAGATAATATGGTTGTTTATCGAAATCAAATGGTGCAACGACCGTTAAATTATGCCATTGTCGATGAGGTCGATTCGATTTTAATTGATGAGGCAAGAACGCCATTAATTATTTCAGGCCAAGCCGAAAAATCAACGGCTTTGTATACGCGAGCAGATAACTTTGTGAAACGCTTGACCGAAGAAGTGGATTATAAGATTGATATTCAATCAAAAACGATTACTTTAACAGAAGCTGGTATTGAAAAAGCCGAAGAGACCTTCGCTTTAGAAAACTTATATGATATTGAAAATACGGCGCTAACACATCACTTAGATCAATCACTTAGAGCCAACTATATTATGATTCGTGACATTGATTATGTTATTCAAGAAGGCCAAGTTTTAATCGTAGATCAATTTACTGGCCGGATCATGGATGGTCGTCGTTATTCTGATGGCCTTCACCAAGCAATTGAAGCCAAAGAAAATGTGGAAATTGAAGATGAAACAAAAACAATGGCTACGATTACCTTCCAAAACTTCTTTAGAATGTATAAAAAACTTGCGGGAATGACCGGTACCGCAAAAACAGAAGAAGAAGAATTTCGTGAAATTTATAATATTCAAGTCATTCAAATCCCGACAAACCGTCCAATTGTGCGTGATGACCGAGCGGATTTACTTTACCCAACTTTAGAAAGTAAATTTAAAGCCGTTGTTCAAGATATTAAAGAACGTTATCGTAAGGGACAACCCGTATTAGTTGGTACTGTTGCCGTTGAGACGTCTGAATACTTATCCGAGCTATTAAATAAAGAGAGAATCCCACATGAAGTATTAAACGCGAAAAATCACTTTAAAGAAGCGGAAATTATTTTAAACGCGGGTCAAAAAGGAGCAATCACGATTGCGACAAATATGGCTGGTCGAGGAACCGATATTAAATTAGGTCTTGGTGTGGCGGAATTAGGTGGATTAGCGGTTGTCGGAACCGAACGCCATGAATCACGTCGTATTGATAACCAATTACGTGGCCGCTCGGGTCGTCAAGGAGATCCAGGTGTTTCTCAATTTTATTTATCGTTAGAAGATGATTTAATGAAACGTTTTGGATCTGAAAGGATTAAAGCGTTCTTAGATCGAATGAATATTGATGAAGAAGATGCAGTGATTCAAAGTAAAATGCTAACAAAACAAGTGGAATCTGCCCAAAAACGCGTCGAAGGAAACAACTACGATACTCGTAAAAATGTCTTGCAATATGATGATGTGATGCGTGAACAACGTGAAGTCATTTATGGACAAAGACAACAAGTTATCATGGAAGAAAAATCCTTATCAGACCAACTAATGGGCATGGTGAAACGTACCATTGATCGGGTGGTTGATGGGCATGTGCAAACAGAAGAAGGTCAACTAAATTATGAAGGTATTCTTGATTTTGCCGGTAGTGTACTCGTGCATGAAGATCATATTTCACTTGATGATTTAAAAGACAAAGATAGCGCTCAGGTAAAAGACTATCTATTCCAAAGAGCACAAGAGAAATTTGATGAAAAAGTGACACAATTAAATAGCCCAGAGCAATTGCTTGAATTTGAAAAAGTCGTGATTTTGCGAGTGGTTGATGCAAAATGGACGGATCATATTGACGCGATGGATCAATTGCGTCAGTCGATTGGTTTACGAGCTTATGGTCAAAACAATCCATTGGTTGAATATCAAACAGAAGGCTTCCAAATGTTTGAAACAATGGTTGGCGCAATTGAATATGAAGGGACGCGTTTATTTATGAAAGCGGAAATCCGGCAAAATATTCAACGCGAACAAACCGCACTAGCGCCACAAGATAAAAATGAGCCAGCAGACACCCAATTAGCGGCTACTAGCGAATTTGGCAAAGTCGGACGTAATGACCCGTGCCCCTGTGGTAGCGGGAAAAAGTTTAAAAATTGTCATGGTAGAAAACAAATCGTATAAAGAAGATGAGGAGGCGTGACTAAAGTCCCCTCCTTTTTCACTGAATGAAAGTAAGAATAAGAAAGAAGGAAATTCGATGGAGTTAGCAGAAATTCGTCATCAAATTGCAGAAGTAAAACAAAAAATTACTAGTTTTAGGGGGTCTCTTTGACTTAGAAAGATTAGAAGAAGCGATTGCTGAAGCCGAACATCAAATGACGGAACCAGGATTTTGGGACAATAGCGAAGCAGCTCAAAAAATAATTAATAAAAATAATAATGATAAACAAACCTATGAGCAGTTTCATCATTTAGAAGAACAAGTCGAAGAACTCGAAATTTTATTAGAAATGTTACAAGAAGAAGCAGATGCGGAGATAGAGCAAGATTTAGTTACAGGAATCAAACGGTTAAAAGATGAGATGAATTTGTATGAGTTATCTTTATTATTAGACGAACCCTATGATACCAACAATGCGATTTTAGAACTCCATCCGGGAGCCGGTGGAACCGAGTCACAAGATTGGGGTAGTATGTTGCTACGAATGTACCAACGTTGGGCTGAAGGCCAAGGATTTCAAGTGGAAATGCTCGACTACCAAGCCGGAGATGAAGCAGGAATTAAAAGTGTGACTTTACTTATTAAAGGGCACAATGCTTATGGTTATTTGAAGTCAGAAAAAGGCGTTCATCGTCTTGTTCGAATTTCACCTTTTGACTCAGCCAAACGTCGGCATACCTCATTTTGTTCGGTTGACGTAATGCCTGAGTTAGATGGAGCAATCGAAATTGAGATTAATTCGGATGATTTAAAAATTGATACGTATCGAGCGAGTGGTGCTGGTGGTCAGCACGTCAATAAAACCGAATCAGCCGTTCGAATTACACATTTACCGACTGGTGTGGTCGTAGCAAGTCAAGCCCAACGTTCACAACTAAAAAATAGAGAACAAGCCATGGGAATGTTACAAGCAAAACTCTATCAATTAGAGATGGAAAAACAAGAACAAGAGGCAGCCGCTTTACGTGGAGAACAAATGGAAATTGGCTGGGGGTCACAAATTCGCTCTTATGTCTTCCATCCTTATTCAATGGTAAAAGACCATCGGACGAACTATGAAACCGGAAATACGCAGGCAGTTATGGATGGTGAAATCGATGGCTTCATTGATGCTTATTTGAAATGGCGCTTAAATGGTAAATAGTATAAAATGCAATCAAATTGTAATTTTATGCAAGGAGATTGACATATTACCATGCTATAATACTTGAGTATGAAAGAATAAAGGTGGAGAATAACTATGATTGAAATGCAGGATGTCATGAAAAAGTATCCCAATGGTACAACTGCGATTCGCAATCTCACAGTTTCAATTGGCGCAGGAGAATTTGTCTATGTTGTCGGACCTAGTGGTGCCGGAAAATCAACATTTATTAAATTAATGTATCGAGAAGAAAAAGCAACAAAAGGAATATTAAATATTGCGGGTTATGATTTGTTAAAAATCAAAAACCGAGATATTTCAAATTTACGTCGTGAAATCGGCGTTGTTTTCCAAGAGCCGTCGACAAGTCTCAACCCTACTAAAACA
>CAYNOA010000173.1:0-4642 GCA_964398695.1 uncultured Enterococcus sp.
CACCAAGCTTCCGTAATTCACATCGAATCTTTTGACACGGTTCCGGCGCCAATGAGCTACGTGAACCTAGTAATATATCCGTAACTCCCTTTGGTCGAACGGATCTAATATCTCTCCGGTTCGCTCGTGTGGATGAATCAGCAATAAATAAAATCCCTTATTTAACAGAAAAATATGAAATAATTTATTTCAAAAAATAATAAGCGACAAGTATCGATTAACGAAGTAGTCTAATTTTTTAATCAGAACGATTACAACACTTCTTATTTTTCAATCTATATAGAAATTTATAAAGTTATTTATTTAACGAGGTATATTATATATAGTAGCATTTTAACATAAAAATATGATAAAGTATTGAAGGAAACGAAAGGAGCTCATTATGCTAAAAAAAATTGATCAAGCGGCGTTATTTTTAGAGGAGAATTACCAACTTTTTTGCTGCCCCTTTTGCCACGAAGAAATGGTTGCAAAAGAAAAAGCCCTTTTTTGTGCAAATCAGCACCGGTTCGACTTGTCGAAAAAAGGCACGCTTTATTTTTTAAAACAACAGATTAAAACTGAATACAATCAAAAAATGTTTCAGCATCGTCGCGCGTTAATTTTAAATGGCATGTATGATCCTTTACTGGCCTTACTGGCTGAAAAATGTCGCGGGCACCGAGTGTTAGATGTGGGGTGTGGCGAAGGAAGTTTCCTACATTTGTTAGAACAACAAGCCTCCTTACTTCCCAGTGTCGGGTTTGATTTATCGAAAGAAGGCGTCTATTTAGCCTCTGACTATAACCAAAAACACTTTTTTTGTGTGGCCGACTTAACCAATTTACCCTTTCGTTCGGACGCTTTTTCCACGATTTTGAATATCTTTTCGCCTTCGAATTACCAAGAATTTGCACGGGTAAGCCAAGCCAATGGGCAAGTCATTAAAGTGGTGCCAAGAAGTGGGTATTTGCAAGAATTGCGCCAAGCTTTTTTTCCAGAAAACGAAGAAAAACAACATTATTCAAATGAAATGGTGATTGCGAAGTTTCAAGAGACTTTTCCGAAAATGGAAAGAAAAATTGTGACTTATACGTTTGAAATCCCTGAAAATTGCCGACTTTCTTTGTTAGAAATGTCACCTTTAGAGTGGAGTGTCACAAAAGAAAGAAAAGCACTTTTACAAGAAAAACCACTTTCACAAATCACCATTGACCTAGAGGTGTTAATTGGTCATTTTTCAGCAGATAATATGAAGAATCTGTGAATAAACTTATTAAAACTGCTTGCAATCTTAACATTAGAATGGTATATTGGTAACAAGTTATTTTTCATTGGTTTTTATCAGCATCCTGTTCTGATAAAAGTTAGTGAAAACCACTTCACTAACGTAACGACTTGCCGTGCTAGACACCGAGTTGGTACGTTTTTTTTTTGAACAAATGTAAACTTACAGAAAAAAAAGAGGAAAAATCAATGAATCATATTGCATTATTTGAACCCCAAATTCCTGCCAATACCGGCAACATCGCGCGGACATGTGCCGCAACCAATACCCCACTGCATTTAATTGAACCACTAGGTTTTTCAACCGATGACAAACAATTGAAACGTGCCGGTTTGGATTATTGGCATGAAGTTGAAATCATTTATCATAAAAATTTAGCGGACTTCTTAAGTTATGTCGGTGAACGTCCGCTACATTTAATTACGAAATTTGCCAAACAATCGTATGACCAAGTAAACTATGCAGATAATCAAGATCATTTTTTTATTTTCGGCAAAGAAACAACGGGTTTGCCTGAGGCCTTTATGCGCGAAAATGCCGATAAATGTTTACGTATTCCGATGAATGATGAACACGTTCGTTCATTGAACCTATCTAACACCGCTTGTATGATTGTGTATGAAGCGCTTAGACAACAGGGCTTTCCAAATTTAGAGTTAACGCACCATTATGAGCATGACAAACTTGACTAATCAATTTTAGAAAGGGCGCTAGATATGTCAGAAAAATTATTCATCGTTGGCAAAGTAGCTGCTATTTTTTTTCAAAATAATAGTAATTTTTTTAAGGTTGTTTTAGTGAAAGTGGTGGAAACAAATATTGAAGCGCTCGAGGATGAGATTGTTCTAACTGGTAGCATGGGCGATTTACAAGAAGACGACGTGTATCGTTTTTTTGGCGAAATTGTTCAACATCCTAAATACGGGAAACAATTAAAAGTCGAGACCTATCAAAAAGAACAACCAACCTCCGAAGAAGGCATTATTCAATTTTTATCGAGTGACAAATTTCCGGGGATTGGTCGCAAAACGGCAGAAAAAATTGTGGAAGCTTTTGGGGAAGAAGCCGTGGATAAAATTTTGGCAGACCCTAGTCGATTGGAAGTAATTCCGCAATTAAATGAAAAAAAACGAGCAATGTTACTTGAAACCCTCCGTTTAAATTATGGGATGGATCAAGTCATTATTGGTTTGAATCGTTACGGCTTTAGTAGTTACTTTTCTTTTTTGATTTATCAAAAATATCAAAACGCGGCGCTCAGTATGATTGAAGAAAATCCTTATCGCTTAGTAGAAGACATTGAAGGGATTGGCTTTAAAAAAGCCGATCAAATCGCCGAAGAGCTAGGGATTGAAGCCACGTCGCCACGTCGCATTCGTGCAGCTATCTTGTATCAAATTTTGCAACAAGCTTTACAGACGGGAAATACCTATTCGCCGGCGCAAATGTTGCTTGAGAGTACGCTTGATTTACTTGAAAGTAGCCGTGTGGTTGAAATCCACCCCGAACAAGTCGCGCAAGTCATTATCGATTTAACCGAATCTGGCGATATTCAACAAGAAGAAACCAAACTCTATGAAAATAGTTTGTATTTTTCTGAAATTGGGATTGCCAGTCAATTAACGAATTTGATGGCCGAGGCCAAGGCTAAAAAATTCTCAGTGGAAAAGTTACAAAAAAACTTACAAAAAATTGAAAAAAATCTAGGCATCACTTATGGCGCTTCGCAAAAAAAAGCGATTATTGCGGCGGTTAATGCGCCGGTTTTTGTTTTAACTGGTGGACCAGGAACGGGGAAAACAACGGTAGTTAACGGCATTGTGCATCTCTTTGCGGCCATGAATAAGATTGATTTAGACGATCGCAAGAGTGGGGAATCAGACTTTCCGATTTTGCTAGCGGCGCCAACTGGGCGAGCGGCCAAACGGATGAATGAAACAACTGGATTACCCAGTGGTACGCTTCACCGTTTATTAGGCTTAAATAGTGAGGAAAAACCCGATGAAATGATTGGCAATGAATTAACGGGGAAATTATTAATTGTCGATGAAATGTCAATGGTAGATACTTGGTTAGCTAATACGCTGTTAAAAGCAATTCCTGAAGGGATGCAAGTCATTTTTGTTGGCGATAAAGATCAATTGCCTTCCGTTGGTCCAGGACAAGTTTTACATGACCTGTTAGAAAGTACGGGCGTACCTAAACAAGAATTAACCGAAATCTACCGACAAGGCGATGGATCCAGTGTGATTTCACTAGCACATGAAATAAAAAACGGGCAATTGCCACAAAATTTTACACAAAACCAAAAAGATCGTTCTTACTTTGCTTGTAACGCCCAGCAAATTGAACCTTTGATTGCGCAAATTGTGACCAAGGCGAAAGATAAAGGCTTTACGCCACAAGATATTCAAGTGTTGGCGCCGATGTATCGTGGCCCAGCTGGCATTGATGCGTTAAATAAAATGATGCAAGAAATTTTTAATCCTAAAATGAATGCGCGACAAAAAGAAGTCAAGTGGAATGAAACCGTTTATCGAATTGGCGATAAAGTTTTACAATTGCAAAATGTGCCGGAAAAAAACGTTTTTAATGGCGATATGGGACAAATCGTGGGGATTATTTACGCCAAAGATTCCGAAGAAAAAATGGATGAGTTAGTCATTCGTTTTGATTTAACTGAGGTGAGTTACCTGCGCAGTGAATGGCAACAAATTACTTTAGCTTATTGCTGTTCAATTCATAAGGCGCAAGGAAGCGAGTTTAAGATGGTCATTTTGCCAATGGTGCATCAATATGGTCGGATGTTGCAAAGAAATCTCTTGTATACAGCGATTACGCGTAGCAAAGAAATCTTAATTTTACTTGGCGAGCCATCTGCTTATCAAAAATGCGTCATGCAAGAGTCCCATGTCCGTTTAACCACTTTAAAGGAACGCCTACTAGAAACAATGCCTGTGGGAAAAGAAGATCCGCAAGCGATGAAACCACCATTGGTAAAAGACCAGGTCACAGAAGTAGCGATTGAAGAAAGTGTTCCTGAAGAAATAGCGGTTAAAGAACTGGTCGTTAAAAAAACGGCAAAGGAAGTCTACCAAAAAGCGGAAGTTGTAGATTTAACGAATGAAAGCGTAGAAGCGCGAGCGATTGATCCAATGATTGGCATGGGGGATTTGACGCCCTATGATTTCTTGCTAATTGAAGCCAAATAAAAAAGAAGCCAGCGAAATTAATTTTTTCACCGGCTTCTTTTTTTGATTTTTTTAAAGCCATAACAGTTGTTTGGTAGGTGTGATTAGAAAATCAAATGCGTTCGGGAAAATGACTTCTCCATCGACTTGGCAAAATTGCGCGGTCGTTGAAATGATTCGCAAT
>CAYNOA010000174.1:0-4639 GCA_964398695.1 uncultured Enterococcus sp.
AAAGCTCAAAAATTTGAAAAACAATTTTCGTGCTTTCCTTCTTATTGCTTGAAGCTGAACACTTCTGGCACGACCTCTTTTTTTTAGGCAAATTGCTATTTTTTCAACAAGATATTCATATTAACTTCAAATTCTTGTATTATAGTATGGTTAAGAAGGTGATTATATTGACAATCTTTCGGATGGCTTGGGCAAGCTTTAAATATCATAAGAGATTTCATTTCTTTTTTTGCCTCAGTTTAAGCTTAATTTTCACATTATTATTTTTCATGCAAGCCATTGCTTTATCGCTTGATTTAATCGAAGAGCAATTTGGCAACCAGCAAGTATTGACCGATATTCCGAATCTTTTTATGCAAAACTATCAAAGTTTCATTCAAAATGGACAATTAGTGGTTCTGTTTTTACTTGCCTTATTAATTGGAAGTAAAGAATGGGGGCGAAAAAAAGAATATTTGGTTTGGTTAAATAACAGTGGACGAGCTCGACGTTTATTCGCTGTCCAACTAATTGAAAGCTGCTTTTTACTCCTGAGCGCTTCTCTTTTATTTTTATTTATCTTAGTGTTATTCGTCCCGACCTTTAAATTTGAAATTATCCGTCTCCATCAAATCATTATTAGCCAGAGTCCAACTTTAAATGCCGAACTAGAAGTACTCGTCAAAACCGAAAGTAGCAACCAATTAAATTTACATTTTATGAGTTTCAATCAAATGATTGAGCACATCTTTTTTACCAATAATAATCAGTGGTTTCGGATTTTATTACAAGCTTATGGCTATTCCTTCTTATGGTTAACAAAATACTTTCTTTTGATTCATACTGTTGCGACTTGTTCAAATATTTTTGGGAGGAAATTTTATTGGAAAAACAAAAAAAATTCGAACCTTTAACTCAAGGCGTTTTTATTCTTAATCAAACTGAATTTTCGCGATTCATTAAAAACCACCCCCTGTGTTCTGAACAAATCATTCAACCAAACTGGCGGTACTTGCCTTTTTTAACGATTAAAGAAAATTTGTCCCTTGATAACCTAAAGAAAATCAATCTGCCGATAGAGCATCTTTTCGTTCTTCTTGATTTAACACCCGCTTTGCTTGAGCAAAAAAATCAATGTTTAACACTTTTTGAAGAAATAAAATGTCAACTACTCCAAAAACTCTTAAACAAAAGAGAAATCATTGTCTTTGCCTATGCCATTGATTCTTTAAGCATTCCTGAAAAACAACAACTATTAAGTATTTGCAATCGACTTGTCCAGGAATATCGACTGACCATTTATATTTTATCCGACGATAACCATTTATTACGCCTGAAATTTCAGCATTAATAAGACCCCAACGTTAAAGGACTACTTACCATTTCCTTTGACGTTGGGGTCTTTTATTTGGTTTAAATAGGTTTTATTCTTCTAAAATTTCTGTGTCTGGGAAATAAATCTTAAATGTTGTTCCGATAGTTGGTTGACTACTCACTTCAATTCGGCCTTTGTGTAATCGCACGAGTTGTTGCACAATCGGCAGACCCAAACCAGATTCCCCAAATTTCCAATTTTTTCGAGAAGGATCGACCTTGTAATAACGATCCCAAATATTTTTCACTTCTTCTTCTGTCATTCCAATTCCCGTATCAGAAATCGTAATAATGGTTTCTAAATAGCCTTTTTCAAGGGTCACACGAATTTCCCCGTTGTTCGTAAATTGAATGGCATTTTGTAAAATATTCACCATAATTTGGACAAAACGATCATAGTCGGCAAAAACATCAATTTCTTCAGTTGTTTCTAAAATCAATTGATTATTGGCTGCTGCCGCCTTTTTCTCTAATTGAATAAACAGCTGGCGAAGCGTATCGGTCGCGTTAAACTGCTTAATTACGATTGAAATTTGATTGGTTCGAATTTTTTCATAATCAAGATTTTCATTGACTAGACGAATCAAACGCTCCGTTTCATTTTTCATTAGGCGAAGTGCATTTTCTTTTTGATTTTCTGGAATCATATTGTGTTGTAAACCTTCCAATAAACCATTAATCGTTGTTAAAGGTGTTCGCATTTCATGAGACGCATCGGCCATAAACTGCCGCCTACGTTCTTCTTGCCGATCGATTTCTTCATGAGATTCTTTTAAAGAATAGGCCATCTTATTGAAATCCTCTGCTAATTCATCAAATTCATCGCGATGATTGACCGGTAAAACAATATCAAAGTTGCCATTTGCGACTTCCTTTGCCGCACTTTTCATACGATTAATCCGTAATACTTGAAAGGCCGCAAAGCCGTAACTAATAACAATCGCCAAAAAGCCTGAAATCGCAAAGCCTTTAAACAAGTTCATCGTAAATTCATTCACCGTATCTTGGATATTATGCGCAGGTTGCGTAACGACAAGGGCACCAAAAAATTGATTGTTTAAATTAAATGGCACCATCACGTATGATGTTAAATCTTTATTGCCAAAAATATCATGTTCATCTGTAAATTGTTGTTGTTCACCATTTTTTAATTTTCCCCAAGTTTCATTTGGTAATTGGAATTTAATCGGATTGGTGTTATTTTCCGGATAAGTAACGACCCCCTCATGGTTAACAAAGACAAAGTTTACGCCTTGTTGGTTTAAAGTGACCTCAGAAATCGACAAAGAACGCTTGATTACATTGTTCCAATCTTGAATACTAAAACTATCGCTAATTACTTTTGAAACTTCAGTTACCGCTTCGGCATAACCAAATAATTGGCGGTAGTTGTTGGTTTCCATCGATTGTTTGGTTAACTGAATAAAAGCAAAGCCTGAAGTCAAAAGCGTGACTAAGATAACTAACCAAAAAGCCATCAATTGCTGGTATAAATAACGCATTAGACGACACCTGAATCATCAAACTTATAACCGACACCCCAAACCGTTTGAATCACTTGTGGCCCAACTTTTTCAATTTTTTGCCGCAATTTTTTAATATGGGCATCAACGGTTCGCTCATCCCCAAAATATTGGTAATCCCAAACCAGTTGCAGTAATTGCTCACGTGAAAAAACTTGACGGGGTTTTTTTGCTAATGTATAGAGCAAGTCAAACTCTTTTGGAGTTAAGCCTTCAATCAGTTTTTGATTTAAATACGCTTCCCGTGTCTTCGTGTTTAATTTAAAATGCGCCGTCTCAATATCAAAGGTTTGTGTTTCTTCTTGCCGAGTGCTTGTTGTCGTATCCACCATCTCACTACGGCGGTGCAAGGCCTTAATCCGCGCAATTAAAGTCAGTGGGCTAAAGGGTTTGGTCACATAGTCATCCGCCCCCATTTCTAAACCAATCACTTGATCACTTTCAGAGTCACGCGCCGTTAACATAATAATCGGAACTGTTTGCGAAACTTTACGAATTTCACGGGCCACCATCATCCCGTCCATACTTGGGAGATTCAAATCGAGTGTAATCATATCCCAATCGTTGGGGGTTGCTAAAAAAGCAGCTAAGCCTTCTTTACCGTCATATTTAAACGTTGCTTCCCAACCTTCATTTAAGAAAAACATTTGCATCATTTCTGCAACTGACTCATTGTCTTCAATCATTAAAATATTCATTTTTTCACCTCTAATGTAGAATCTACTTCTTTCTTTCCTTTTAGTATACTCGACTTTTAAATTTCTACCAATAATTTCCCTAATTATTAGTGAAAGTTTTGCTTTTTGTTCATAATTTGATAAGATAAAAACACAATTCGAAAGGGATGATTAAATAGATGAATTATCGTGGCATTGCATTTTTTGATTTGGACGGCACACTCTTAAACGAAAACTCTCAAGTTAATCCGGCAGTAGCGAAAGGAATGGAGGCGCTCCGCTCTAATCAAATTTTGCCAGTGATTGCTACCGGAAGAACCGAGGCGGAAATCCCCCACATACTAAAAGATACAGGGATTACTTCAAATATTGTCATGAACGGTTCTTTTATTCGTGTAAACAAGGAAGTGATTCATCGCGAAATCATAGACAAACTCACGATGGAAAAAATGCTCCAATTGACACAAGACAACCAACAACCCTTAGCTTTTTACAACCATAGCCATTACTGGGCCACACAACATAACGACGATTTAGTTCATGCCTATCAATACATTCACAGCCAATTACCTGAAATTCATCCAACTGCTTACCTTGAACGTGAAGTCAATATGCTCTTAGTTTTAGGGCAAGACAAAGACGAAACTTACCACGAAGCCTTTCCTGAACTCACTTTTTATCGCAATGGTCCTTATTCGATTGATATTGTGAAAAAAAATGTCTCAAAAGGACAAGCCGTGCGGAAATTAAAGGAAATTTTACGACTTGAAAACATTCCAACTTATGGTTTTGGCGATGGTTTAAATGACCTAGCCTTACTCGAAGCTTGTGACCATAAAATCGCGATGGGCAACGCAAAAAATGAATTAAAAGAACTCGCGGATTTTATTACCCTAACCAACAAAGAAGATGGCGTCGTCCACGCTTTAAAAAAATTTGACTTGGTTTAAGTCAAACTTTTTCGAGGTTAGATGGAATCGTAAATAAAGCAAAAACAGCTGTATGAACAATTATTTGTTCATACAGCTGTTTTATTGTGTACTCCAGATGGAGGCGGCGGGAGTCGAACCCGCGTCCAAACATATC
>CAYNOA010000175.1:0-4628 GCA_964398695.1 uncultured Enterococcus sp.
AACTAAACCATGTCTTGTGGGAAAATCTTGACTTTACTAAGAAGAAATCCGAAGGACCGACGAACCATTTAGCCAAAGTATTAGCCAAAGGGCGTTACCATCATTTTAACGGCTATACTTATTATTCAATTTATGATGAAGCGGATGTCTGGTTAGGTTATGTGAATGAAATTGATATCGAGTTTACCGGTAACCCAGGCATTGAATATATCCCCGGTGAACAATACTTAACAATTCTAGAACCCAATCATGTCTTATGGGCGAATCTTGACTTTACAGAAAAGAAATCCGACAGTTTGGCCGAACACTTAACCACCTTTTTAGCGAAAGGCAAATACAATCACCCCAATGGGTATAGCTACTATACCATTTATGATCGCAACGATACTTGGCTAGGTTATGTGAATGCGATTGACATTGAACTGGCGACAGGTCCAGAAGGGGCATATTTATCGGATGGGCGTTACCTGACTATTGCCCAACTAAACCATGTCTTGTGGGAAAATCTTGACTTTACTAAGAAGAAATCCGAAGGGCCGACGAATCATTTAGCCAAAGTGCTAGCCAAAGGGCGTTACCATCATTTTAATGGCTATATTTATTATTCAATTTATGATGAAGCGGATGTCTGGCTAGGTTATTTAAACAGTATTGATGCGTCTTTCGTTCTAGAATTGGAAGATTATAGGGCCAATTCTAAAGGGTATTTAAAAATTCCGGTTTATAACAATTCAAACGACTATCAGACGACACATCCAGCCGTGTTATATTTTGCCAATGGTTGGAATGGCTATAAATTTTGGATGGGGCATACCCCTTATGAAGATGCCAATGATTTGCTAGAAAATCCAAGTATTGTTGCAAGTAATGATGGGATTAATTGGGAAGTACCAAACGGACTAAACAATCCTTTAGAAGCAACAGACAGCAAGGATATGTATTATAGCGATCCACATCTTGTTTTTGTAAATAATCAACTTGAGTATTGGTATCGTCAAGTAACTAGAACTAACCTACCAGTGGCAGAAACAATTATTAGAAAGCGCAGTTCAGACGGCATTAACTGGAGTGACGAAGAAGTTTTATACATTAGCAACAATACCCGCGCTGATTTGTTAAGCCCAGTTGTTCACTATGAAAATGGGAAGTACCACATTTGGGTTGACAACTTTGATCAAGGCAAATTTGAATACTTTGAATCAGCGACTGGGACGAATTGGACTAAAATTAGAGATATAGCATTTCCAATACATCCGGATGGTTTAAAACCATGGGACATTGTGAAGAACGGTGATTTATACGAGTTATATTATAATGCCGGTTTTAATGATGTCACTCCACGGATGAGTTACGCCACCTCCACAGACAATATCAATTATACTTTTACCGCTGATTTTATGGTAAATATGCCTAATAATTTTGATGAACTACGTATTTATCGGCCCTCGATTGTCGATGTCGATGGAACTCGTTATCTATATTATGGAGGATCAGACTGGTCAGGTAGGTGGTATATTGGTTTGACCTTAGGCACACCAGAAGATCCAACCAATTTTACTGGGTTTGAATTTGAAAAAGAATAAATAATTTATCTAATGTATTTCAAATAACTATAGAATGGGGTTTTGTATTATGAGAAAACGAACTTTTTTCAATCAGTTAATTTGTATGACTTTAATGTCTCAAGTGCTCCTTATAGGCACTAACGTATTCGCTTCTGAAAGTGAGACTGTAGATTCGACTAGTAGTGAAATTTTCACACAACCACTGATGGACTCTGAAGAGACGAGTGAGAGTACTCCAGCGCCAGTTACGTCAAGTGAAGAGGTACCGCCGCTTGCTTCGAGTGAAGAAATGCGACCGTCTGTCAGTTCAAGCGAAACGAGTGAGTCTACGAGTGAATCCGAAGAAACCGAGGGAAGTTCAAGTGATTTAGCCCGTATATTAAGATACGAGTTATCACCAGCAGTAGTGAATTATCAAGCGAACTCCAAAGGGTATTTAAAAATCCCAGTTTATAACAATTCAAAAGACTATCAAACAACACATCCAGCCGTTTTGTATTTTGCGAATGGTTGGAATGGCTATAAATTTTGGATGGGGCATACCCCCTATGAAGATACTAATGATTTGTTAGAAAATCCAAGTATTGTTGCAAGTAATGATGGGATTAATTGGGTGGAGCCAAAGGGATTAGTTAACCCTTTAGAAAAAACGGACAGCAAAAGCATGCATTATAGTGATCCGCATCTTGTTTTTGTGAATAACCAACTGGAGTATTGGTATCGTCAAGTAACTAGAGATCCGTTACCACAGACAGAAATTATTATTAGAAAACGTAGCTCAGATGGCATTAACTGGAGTGCCGAAGAGGTTTTATACACTAGAAACGGTTCCGAGGCCGATTTGTTAAGCCCGGTTGTCCACTATGAAAATGGAAAGTACCGCATTTGGGTTAGTAACTTTAATCAAGACAAATTTGAATACTTTGAATCAACGACGGGGGATAACTGGACTAAAATTAGAGATATAGTGTTTCCAGCACATCCGGATGATTTAAAACCGTGGCACATGGATATTGTGAAAAAGGGGAATTTATACGAGTTATATTATAATGCCGGTTGGAATGATGTCACTCAACGGATGAGTTACGCTACTTCTACAGACAATATTAATTATACTTTTGTCGCTGATTTTATGGTAAACATGCCCAATAATTTTGACGAACTACGCATTTACCGCCCATCGATTGTCGATGTGGGCGGGACGCGTTATCTATATTACGGAGGATCGGACTGGGCAGGTAGATGGTATATCGGCTTATCACTAGGCACACCAGGCGACCCAACGAATTTTACTGGCATGAGTTTTAACGCTCAAGAAGAAATTGTTCGTTCAAAAGAAACCAAAGCCATTTCTTATGAAACGGAAAGAAGAGAAGATTCAACCTTATCAATCGGTCAAGAAGTGGTTGAACAAGTAGGGATTCCTGGTGAAAAAACAATTACTTTTGAAGTAAAATATATTAATGGGACAGAAGTTAGTCGTACAGTTATTTCGGAAGAAGTGACGAAAGCACCTGTCAAAGAGATTATTCGGGTGGGTGTAAAAGAGCAAAAAATTGGTTGGAGATTTGAGAATGGGAATTGGTATTATTATGATTCTAATGGAGAAAGGAAGACGAATTGGCTAAAAGTAGGTAACCAGTGGTATTATCTAAATTCAAATGGCGTGATGCAAGTTGGTTGGATAAAACTAGGCTCTCAGTGGTACTACTTAAACCCAAGTGGTGCGATGCATGTCGGGTGGCTAAAATCAGGTAATTACTGGTACTACTTAAATCCAAGCGGTGAGATGCGTGTTGGTTGGTTGCTGTTAGGCAATCAATGGTTTTACTTAAATCCAGGTGGTGATATGCGTGTCGGTTGGTTGCTGTCAGGCAATCAATGGTATTACTTAAACCCAGGTGGCGACATGCATGTTGGTTGGTTGCTGTTAGGTAATCAATGGTATTACTTAAATTCAAGTGGTGCGATGGTAACAGGAAGACAATACATTAATGGCGTATGGTATACATTTGCTGGCAGTGGTGCTTTACAGTAATAAAATAAGTCGTTAGAACCAAGCAAGTATATTCAGTTATCTCAGCTGATAACTGAATGGTATTAGGCAAGCTTGTATTATTGATTTTAATGAATCAACAAAAAAATAACAAGGATTGGCTCAGGAATTTTATCTTAGTCGATCCTTGTTATTTTTTTGTTTAATTCAGTGAAGCAAGCTGATTTTAGATAATCTCTAATAAAAACGAGTACCACACCTATTATTTTTCGATTTTATAGAGAAGTTGATAAAAGTATTTATTTAACGGGGTATATATAATTACGCACTGAAATATTGTTATTCAATGAACAATATAAAATCCTATATAAGACAAAATAGAAAATAAAAATACATAAAACGCTATTTTTGAGCAAACATCTTACAAAATGTGCTTTTTTTTGAAAAAAACTCTTTATTTATATAAAAAATATGGTATTATAATAGTGAAAAAGATAACAAAGTTGCATATAAGAGTATGTCTATTTGTATATTGAAGGAGAGGAAAATTAGATGCCATTATCACCAAAAGAATTAGTCGATGAAGCAATTAAAAGAGGCAAAGTAAAAGCAAACTATAGTTTTTTAACGGTCGCAACTTTAGGGGTTATGGCGGGGGTCTTTATTGCCCTAGCTGGTGTTGCGATGATTCGGACAATGGGGACAATGCCTGCTTCATGGGGCACGTTGACTAACTTAATGGGGGCCTTGATGTTTCCTTTTGGTTTAATTTGTTTGTTACTTGTTGGTGGCGAGTTAGTTACTGGCAATATGTTTGTGGTAACGATGGCGCTTTATGCCAAAGAAATAAGTATCAAGCAATGGGGAAAGAACTTATTTTTAGTGACAATTTTTAACTTTGTTGGAGCGGTTGGTGTGGCCGTTTTCTTTGGTTATTATTCAAAAACCTTGGATGGCAATTTTTTGAATCGAACGATTGCTGTGGCTCAAAATCGAATTTCGGATGCACCACTACAAGCCTTTTTGTCAGGAATTGCCTGTAATGTTCTCGTTTGTACAGGGGTTTA
>CAYNOA010000176.1:0-4622 GCA_964398695.1 uncultured Enterococcus sp.
AGGACGGGATTATTTAAAAGCTGGCCGGGTTTTATCGGTGATTCCAGATGCGGAAAATCAAGTTTGGCGCGCGGAAGTCTTAGGCAGTGAGTTGTACCGCGTCGATCTCGATGCGACCGCCAAAGAAGAAGATTACTGCCAATGTCCTTATTGGGAGGAACATCACTACTGTAAGCATACGGTGGCCGTTGAATTGTATTTGAGGCAAAAAGGGCTGCAACGTCAAATTCAAGCAGCCGCCCAAGCACCGCTCACAAGCTATTCGTCTTCAGAGATGTTTTCAAAAGGTTTTTATCGTTTACAAGAAGAGGCGCCGCAAGCGATTTTATTGCCCCTTGAAATCAGTGTACAACTCGATAGTATTGCGACCAATCCTTATCGCAGCGAACTCGACTTACTCGCCATTAGTCTAAAAGTTGGTCAAAAAGACGAAAGAAAATACTTAGTTAAAAATATTTATAAATTTTTGCAAACCTATCAAGATCAAAAAGTCTTTACGGGTATTAAACAAAGCAATTATTATTTGCACCCCTTGGCTTTTTCTTTAGAAGAAAAAAAATTGTTGGATCAATTGCTAACACTGGCGCAAACCGCCCAACTAATGGGGCAAACTGGCGTGGTCGTGAATGGACAACTGGACCGGAAATATTTACTTTTGCCAGTTCAACAAGGTCAAGCCATTATCGAACAATTGCAGCAAGTTCCCTTTGTTTTTCAAAGCAAAGACTATAAAGCGGCGCAACTGACCTTTGTGGCTGAAACCAGTCCGATGCATTTTACCTTAAAACCGACCAATGACACCTATGCTTTAACTTTGGAACAAAACTTTCAACAAGTGTTTCAAGCCTACCACTGGGCGATTAAGGAAGAAAAAGTCTACACGCTCAGTCCAGAAGCCTTAGAAATCTACTTAACGACGGAGCAGTTATTAAAGCGACTGGAAGAACCGGTAATTCACTACCCTAAAAAAGAATTGTCCATCTTGTTTCGCCAAGTGTTACCCTTACTAAGAAAAATTGCACAAGTCACGGTCGATGAACAAGTTTATGAAGCGATTAGCGAAGAAAGCTTGCAAGGCGTGTATTACATACGACGTAAACAAGGCAATATCGATGTGCGTCTAGACTTTGAATATGGAGCGGTCGTTTATTCGAGCAATCCGGCTTTTGAACAAGTTCCAGCCAATACGCCAGAAGTCTTGCGTGATTACCCCTATGAAAAGCGGATGATTCATCTTTTAGAACAATTAAACTTTGAAAAAACGCCAACAGGTTGGCAAAAGAAAATTCCTCAAGGGCAATCTTTGTTTTTATTTTTCACAAAAGAAATGCCCCTCTTTCGCCAATTAGGCAAAGTCCAAGTCGGGAAAAAGTTACGCCAATTGTATGTGAACGAAAAAGAAGTCAAGCCAATCATTGAAGTCTCACAAGAAGATTCTTGGTTAAATGTTTCTTTTGATATTTCCGGAATTGATTCGAGTGAAATCCAAGCGGTTTTGCAAAGTCTACTCCGACAAGAAGCTTTTCATACCTTAGCTGATGGGAAGATTTTAGCCTTAACGCAAGAACCCTTTGTCGAAGCCAACCTGGCCTTGCAACAATTACGCGATGCTTTACAACAAGATGCCGCTCACTTTATCGTACCGCTGCATCAAGGCTTACAATTGCAAGAACAATTAGGCCAGCAAGCTCACTTTACCCAAAGTTTTCAACAATTAACGGCGCATTTGCTTGAGCCAAATAGTTTTGAAGCAACCTTGCCTAAAGGCTTAAATGCGGATTTACGAAACTATCAAATCCAAGGCTTTCGTTGGCTGAAAATGTTGAGTGCCTATCAATTTGGCGGGATTTTAGCAGATGAAATGGGCTTGGGTAAAACCTTGCAAATGATTACGTATTTACTCTCAGAAAAAGCCCACAAAAAAGCCTTGCGCGCTCTGGTGGTGACCCCCGCGAGCTTGACTTATAACTGGCAACAAGAAATAAAACGCTTTGCCCCGGATTTATCGGTTCGGGTCATTCATGGGGATAAAGAAGAGCGAGAAGCTTTGCTAGCCGAAGAAGTCGATGTTTTCATTACCTCTTACACCAGTTTTCGTCAAGACGTGGACCGGTATCAAGCCTTGTCGTTTGGCTATTTAGTTTTAGATGAAGCGCAAATGGTTAAAAATAATGCCACCAAAACCGCACAAGCCTTGCAATCCTTAGTGATTCCTCGTCGTTTCGCTCTAAGTGGCACGCCAATTGAAAATAATTTAGAAGAGCTCTGGGGCTTATTTCAATTAATTATGCCCGGTTTTTTCCCAAGTCGCACGAAATTTCGTGAATTATCGGTCGAAGAAGTCGCAAAAATGGTGCAACCCTTTGTCTTACGTCGCGACAAGGCCAGCGTTTTAACCGATTTACCCGAAAAAATTGAACGCAATTACTATAGCGGTCTGACCGATGAACAAAAGAAAGTCTATTTAGCTTATCTGCAACAAATGCGCGAAGAAGTTTCTGGGATGGATCAAGCGACCTTTCGCAAGAGCCGCATTTCCATTTTGGCGGGCTTAACGCGTTTGCGCCAAATTTGTTGCGATCCGCATTTGTTCTTGGAAGATTATGAAGGCTCTTCTGGTAAATTAGAACAAGTCAAAGATTTAATTGCAACGGCGATTCAAAACAAACGGCGTATTTTACTCTTCTCCCAGTTTACGGGCATGTTAAGCATCTTAGAAGAAGCCTTGTATCAAATGGGCTTAGCGACCTTTTATTTAAGAGGAAGCACGCCCCCCAAAGAACGAATCGAAATGGTCGATGCTTTTAATCGCGGCGAGAAAGAAGTCTTTTTAATCTCCTTAAAAGCCGGTGGAACTGGGCTGAACTTAACCGGGGCCGACACCGTGATTTTATACGATCTGTGGTGGAACCCAGCTGTGGAAGAACAAGCGGCCGGTCGTGCACATCGCATGGGGCAAAAGAAAGTCGTGGAAGTTTGGCGCATGATTGCCGAAGGAACGATTGAAGAGAAGATGGATTCTTTGCAACAAGAAAAACGGGAACTTTTCCAAAAAGTGATCCAAGGCAATGAAACCCAATTGCAGCAATTAACCGAAGAAGATATTCGTGCAATTTTGAGTATTGGCAGTGAGTAGCTCACAAAAAAACTTCTCAATAAAATTGAGAAGTTTTTTTGTGGGTTGTTTTTAACCAAAGATAAAAGCGAATTTTTTTAAGTTTGCCTAAAAAATCTGTTATACTATTTTGAGAATGATAAAGGAGGTTTTTTTATTTGTTAGCGCGTTTCTTTCGTTATTATCGACCCTATCGCGGTCTTTTCTTACTTGATTTTTGCTGTGCCATTTTGGCGGGTATTTTTGAACTGGCCTTCCCGGTAGCCGTTAATCAGGTGATTGATAAAATCATGCCCCAAAATAATTTTCGCTCGGTTCTTTTAGCGAGCGCGGCCTTGTTGCTATTTTATCTGATCAATACTTTTTTACAGTATATTGTCGTTTACTATGGGCATAAACTCGGGGTGAATATTGAAACGGATATGCGTAATGAGTTATTTAATCATTTGCAAAATCAGCCCTTTGAGTATTATGATAACCAAAAAACTGGGAAATTAATGAGTCGTTTAACTACCGATTTATTTGAAATTTCCGAAGTCGCGCACCACGGGCCAGAAGATGTCTTTATTACGGTGATGACTTTACTCGGAGCCTTTTTATTAATGCTGCAAATGCACGTGCAACTTGCCCTAGCGACCTTTGCTCTAGTGCCGTTAATTACTTTTGCACTTGTCTTTTTTAATAAAAAAATGACGCGTGTCAACACCGAAATTTATGAAAATTTAGGTGAATTTAATGCGGGCGTGGAAGCGGCTGTGAGCGGAATTCGCGTGACGCAATCATTTGCCAATGAGGCTTACGAAAAGCAACGTTTCTTTCGCTTAAGTGAATTGTATCGCCAATCAAAAATTGTTTTTTATCGCGTGATGGCGCTGAGTTCTTCCTATAACTATTTCATGATTCGTTTAATCAATTTGTTTGCGTTGATTTTTGGCGCCTATTATACGATTAAAGGGGAGTTAACTTATGGCCAATTTGTTGGGTTTATTTTATTAGCCAATGTTTTTGTTCGTCCGATTGAAAAAGTCAACAACATGATTGAAAGCTATCCCAAAGGCATTGCCGGGTTTAAACGTTTGACAGAAGAATTGGATAAAAAACCAACGATTGTTGATCGAGTGCATGCCCAAGCCGTGACGCATTTAAAAGGAGATATCGCCTACCAAAATGTTTCTTTTGCCTATGCGGATCATACGAAAGTTTTGCATAATATCTCGTTAACCATTCAAGCCGGGGAGACGGTAGCTTTTGTCGGGCAAAGCGGCTCGGGGAAAACAACTTTGTGTAATTTATTGCCGCGTTTTTACGAAGTGACGCAAGGGCAAATTACGATTGATGGCATCGATATTCAAGACATGACGCTTGCTTCTTTGCGTCATCAAATTGGCACGGTCCAACAAGATGTCTTTTTATTCCCAGGTACCTTACGTGAAAATATCGCTTATGGCAAACTTGATGCAACCGAAGCCGAAGTGTGGCAAGCACTTAAGTTAGCGCATTTAGAAGC
>CAYNOA010000177.1:0-4566 GCA_964398695.1 uncultured Enterococcus sp.
CATCAGTTGCAAAGTTTCTTGCGCACGTCTTAAGTCACTCACATAAGCTTGATCAATTGGTAAATGTCGGAGCTTTTTGCCGAGTTCTATCGCTCCTTGTTGCCCTGCTTGAGTTAACGGCGAGTCGCTTTGACCCTGAACGACGCCTTTTGCATTAAAAATAGTTTCACCATGGCGGACTAAATAGACTTGAACGGTTTGCATGAAGTAACCTCCTAAATTTATTTTCTTTTGCATCCATTGTACTTGATTCACAGAATCGATACAAATTACTTAGAGAAAGAGTAGTTTACGCCGAAAGATTTCGTTATACTAAGGTTAGGCGCTTGATTGGAGAGATATCTATGAAAAAACAACTGCACTTTTTAAAATTGTTTCAAAATCTATTTATTGTTTTTATTTCGATTTTTCTTTTTTTATTCTTTTTAAAGAGTATTCTTTTACGTTTTATCCAAAGAATCCCCCACGAATCCGTCTTACTCGACATGTTAAAAATTGACTATACCGAATTGATTCGTCTCGGCCTTTTTTTATTTGCTCTATCTCTCGCTTTTTTATTTGCGGTTGGCTTCTTACTTTGGTTAGCCGTGTCTTTTTTGAACTGGGACAAAGAACTCGCCCTCAAACGATTTACGTTGGTCGAAAAAGGGGTGGTCGCGCTCTTTCCAACTTTACTTTTAGCTGGAGCACTTGATGCGGATTCTTTTGTCATGATTACGAGTATGATTTCCTTTGTGGCGATTTTCTCTTTTTTATTTAGGAACAATGCCAATCGCTAACGATTGACTGACTTATTAAGGAGGGTTCTCATGTCTGAAAAAATGTATATTTTAGCCATTGACCAAGGTACAACGAGTACACGCGCCATTATTTATGATCATGCTGGGCAGGCGGTCGCCAACTCACAAAAAGAAATCACGCAATTTTTTCCAAATGATGGTTGGGTTGAGCATAACCCTAACGAAATTTGGAACAGTGTGCAGTCGGTCATTGCCGATGCCTTTATACAAAGTAATTTAAAACCGGTACAAATTGCGGCCATTGGCATTACCAATCAACGGGAAACAACCGTTGTTTGGGACAAGCATACCGGTCAACCTATTTATCCAGCAGTTGTTTGGCAATCACGGCAATCAGCAGCAATCGCGGAACAACTAAAAGCACAAGGGCTAGAAAATTTCTTTCAAGAAAAGACTGGATTAACCATTGATGCTTATTTTTCTGCTACCAAATTACGTTGGATTTTAGACCAGGTACCCGGGGCACAAACCAGAGCCGAACAAGGCGATTTATTGTTTGGCACTATCGACACATGGCTCGTTTGGAAACTCTCTGGCGGCAGTGTCCATGTCACGGATTACACGAATGCTAGTCGGACGATGTTATTTAATATCCAGACCTTAACTTGGGACGAAGAAATTTTAAGCTTACTCAATATTCCGCCGGCGATGCTCCCTAAAGTTGCCTCCAACTCCGAAATTTACGGCTATGCCAAAAGCTATCACTTTTTTGGCAGTGAGGTGCCGATTGCGGCTTTAGCTGGCGATCAACAAGCTGCCTTATTTGGTCAAATGGCTTTTGAACCGGGAATGATCAAAAATACTTATGGCACGGGTTCTTTTATTGTGATGAACACGGGCCAAACCCCGCAGTATTCCAAGCATCATTTATTGACAACGATTGCTTACGCGCTTGATGGAAAAGTCACGTATGCGCTAGAGGGTAGCATTTTTGTAGCGGGTTCTTCGATTCAATGGTTACGCGATGGTTTGCAAATTATTCAAAATTCCAAAGACTCCGAAATACTAGCCAAACAGGCCACCTCACATGACGAAGTCTATCTAGTGCCGGCTTTTGTCGGTCTGGGCGCTCCTTATTGGGATCAAGATGCACGTGGAGCGATGTTTGGTCTAACGCGTCAAACGACTAAAGCCGATATCGCCAAAGCCACCCTCCAAGCTATCGCCTATCAAGTGCGTGATATTATTGAAACAATGGAAGCCGATACCGGGATCCCTATTCCTCTACTAAAAGTTGATGGTGGGGCCGCGCGAAATGATTACTTGCTACAATTTCAAGCCGACATTTTAAACACCCCTATAAAACGCGCGGATGATTTAGAAACCACCGCACGAGGCGTCGCTTTCTTAGCCGGACTTGCGGTTGGCTACTGGCAAGATTTGGCTGAACTTCAAGCCATTTTTAAAACTGGCCAAACTTTTACGCCAAGTATGTCTGAAAAAAAACGCCATTCCTTGTACGCTGGTTGGAAACAAGCCGTTGCCGCCACCCAAGTCTTTAAACCGTAAAAGACCTACCGGGATACAAAAAAATGATGCGTAAACGGTTAGAAGAAACAGCCTAAAAAGGTTGTTCGTCAAATGGTGTTGATAGCGAAAGCTCTATGAGATTTCTCCATCAACACCAAATATTACACAGCCCCTAAAAATAGAGGGTACATTCATCCGCCGATGAATATACCCTCTATTTTTTTGTTTATGGTAAATTTAGCGTCAAGGTTTGGTTATTGGGTGTATTGTCATCCTTCATAGACCGTTCGACTTGCCGTGCTAAGCGCGTGGTATTTTCTTTTAAAAAGTGATAAATTGGATCGCTTTGCAACCTTTCTTGCTCTTCGAAGGTCAAAGAATTATGTCCAGTAAAATAACGCAAACTCGCTTCCCCAACCATTTTTTTAGCAGTCTGAATCAAGGCTTCATCGGTTACCCCGATTCGATATAAGGTGTTTTCTGCCATACTTGCGCCAACGGCTTCATACCGCTGGATGAGATAGTTTGGGTAATCTTGTAAATCAGGATTTTCTAGTTGCCTAGCAGTAAAATACGGTCTCGGATCAAAATTTTCAACTTCATAAGTGATTTGTTTTGCTTGTAATGTTAAGTGGCCAATATGACTTTCTGCAATACTAAAGGCGGAGGTGGTAATCTCGTAAAAATTTGGTATCGCTGGACTTTGCATAATGTCTTGTAAATGAATGTGTCCACTAAATGCAAGTGGTACTTGATATTCGTTTATGAAGTCTAGGATGTCTGCGGCGTTATTTAGTACAAAGCCTTGTTGCACCTTTTCATTGTGTGCCAGTAAATTGTGATGTAAAAACAACAAGGGCGTCTGATTGGCTTCACGTGCTTGCGCCAATACCTGTTGCAGCCAAGTCACCGTTTTTTCTTTGACGCGACCTTGCGTTAGGGGCGCTTCTTTGGAAAAGGTCTCCGCGTATAAATTGCTATCGACAAAAACAAGGCGATACTCAGCCAAATCCACCGCATAACTTAAGGAGTGAACATCTTGACTCACACTGAAGTGATAACCATCTGAAAAAGCTGTTTTAAAATCAGTCGGGCTAATTTGGTGCGCTACGAGCGCTTGCTCTTGCGTAAATTTACGAGCCCAACCGTTATGAATATCATGATTGCCCGGAATTGCAAAAACAAAAATACCGGCTTTTTTTAAGGGTTCCAAAATTTGAGTCATTTGAGCGAGACTTTCTTTTTCTCCATTTAAGGTCACATCACCTGTCAAAATAATACCCGTTGGCTTTTCAACCAGCGCTTTTTGAACAAAAGCTGCCAGCAAATCTTGGCTATAGCGTAAGTCTTTCCCAACGGAACCGGCTTCAAATTCCGCAAAAATTTGGCCTTCGTCAAACAAAGTTTTAGCAAAGAAGTGGTTATCTGAAATCACCCAAAAATTTGGCTGATTAGTCTGTAATTGGTTTACTAAGGTCGATTGCTCATTGGCTAGCGTTAATTTTTCTTGGATTTTAAAATAAAGCAAAAGAAACAGACTCAGACTTAGTAAACTTAAACCAAAATAGAGCCCTCGTCTTTTTTTCAATTTTTTTCGCCTCCTTTTTACAAGTAAAGATTGGCTTTCATTATAAACGAAAAAGAAAAACCTTGCACCAAGGAGCGCTTCAATTCTTAAATTCCATTAAGCCAACAACTTTAACTTTTTGTTCGCTAGCTATTTTCGAAAAAAAGCGTACAGTAAAGTAAGCCGCTTTATTCACAAATAATAAAACGGCGCCGCATTTTTGCTTGAAATAAGAAGTAAAAGGCGAAAGAAAGGAGTTTTCAACATGTTTCCAGATAAATTTTTAGAAGTGTTGCAACATGAAGGCGTTGTATCTATCATCACTTTAGGAACGCATCCAACGGCTGTGACCAACACTTGGAATTCTTATATTAAACTTGGCGCGGATTGTCTTTATATCCCAGCTGCCGGTATGCATAGTATTGAAGAGGGTTTAGCGTTAGAAAATCAATTAAAACTCACCCTTGGTTCAAAAGAAGTCGAAGGAACTGTCGGACCTGGCGCAGGTTTTCATGTAACGGGACAAGGCTTTTTTATCACCGAAGGGCCTGTTTTTGAAGAAATGAAAGAAACCTTTCCTTGGATAACACGTGTCTTAGAAGTGAAAGTCCAAAAAGTGGAGCAAAAAATTTAATGTTTAAGAGGTCGTGACAGAAGTGTTCAGCTTCAAGCAATAAGAAGGAAAGAACGAAAATTGCTCTTCAAATTTTTGTGCTTTTCGGCTTATTT
>CAYNOA010000178.1:0-4098 GCA_964398695.1 uncultured Enterococcus sp.
CATGGCCGTGTAGCAGCATTAGCAACAGCCGCTCGTGAAAATGGACTAGAATTTTAAGAAAAGGAGGAACACCATTCATGGTTTATATCGATCCAAAACATTTGGAATTAGAAGACCGCGTTGTTGCGATTAACCGCGTAACAAAAGTTGTTAAAGGTGGACGCCGTTTACGTTTTGCAGCTTTAGTCATCGTTGGAGATAAAAATGGACACGTAGGATTTGGTACTGGTAAAGCACAAGAAGTTCCAGAAGCAATCCGCAAAGCCGTTGAAAGTGCGAAGAAAAACTTGATTGAAGTGCCAATCGTAGGGACAACGATTCCTCATGATGTTATCGGAACATTCGGTGGCGGACGTATCTTAATGAAACCGGCTGTAGAAGGTTCAGGGGTAGCTGCTGGTGGAACAGTTCGTGCGGTATTAGAATTAGCTGGGATCAATGACATCACATCTAAATCTTTAGGCTGCAACACACCAATCAACGTTGTTCGTGCCGTAGTTAACGGATTACAACAATTAAAACGCGCTGAAGAAGTTGCGGCATTACGTGGCAAATCAGTGGAAGAATTAATCGGTTAAGGGGGACTCAGAAATGGCTGAATTAAAAATCACTTTAAAACGCAGTCTTATCGGTCGTCCTCAAAACCAAAAGGATACCGTTAAGGCATTAGGTCTAACAAAAGTAAACTCAAGTGTCGTAAAACCTGCCAACGAAGCAATCAAAGGTATGGTTAACACTGTTGCTCACTTAGTAGACGTAAAAGAAGTTTAAAAATAACGTAATAGATTCATTTTGATTAAGGAGGTGCCAAAGCATGAAACTACATGAATTAAAACCTGCAGAAGGCTCTCGCCAAGAACGTAACCGTGTTGGTCGTGGATCTTCATCTGGTAATGGTAAAACATCTGGACGTGGACAAAAAGGTCAAAAATCACGTTCTGGTGGTGGTGTGCGTTTAGGTTTTGAAGGGGGACAAACTCCATTGTTCCGTCGATTACCAAAACGTGGATTTACAAACGTTAACCGTAAAGAATACGCAGTTGTTAATCTTGACATTTTAAACCGCTTTGAAGATGGAACTGAAGTAACACCGTTAACTTTAGTTGAAGCTGGAATCGTTAAAGACGAAAAAGCTGGAATCAAAGTCTTAGGAAATGGCGAATTAACGAAGAAATTAGTTGTTAAAGCAGCTAAATTCTCTAAAACAGCCGAAGAAGCTATCGTAGCTGCTGGTGGATCAGTTGAGGTGATTTAATGCTGAAGCTTTTAAAGGATGCCTTTAAAGTCAAAGAGATTAGATCGAAAATCTTTTTCACTGTATTCATTTTGCTCATCTTTCGCCTAGGAACGCATATTACCGTTCCAGGTGTCGATGCTTCGCGCTTGCAAAGTATTTCTGACTTACCATTCTTGAATATGCTTGATTTGGTAAGTGGGAGTGCCATGCAACGCTTCTCAATCTTTTCAATGGGAGTTTCGCCCTATATCACGGCATCAATTATTATTCAATTAATGCAGATGGATATTGTGCCTAAATTCGTTGAATGGTCAAAACAAGGAGAAGTCGGGCGACGCAAATTAAATCAAGCGACACGTTATTTGACAATTGGTTTAGGTTTCCTACAATCAATGGCATTAACAGCTGGTTTTAATATGTGGACACAATTTGGATTTGTACCAGATCCAAGTGCCAAAACATTTATCCTAATTGGGATTATCCTAACGACTGGAACAATGTTTGTGACTTGGTTAGGGGAACAGATTTCTGAAAAAGGAATTGGAAATGGCGTATCAATGCTAATCTTTGCCGGTATCATTGCACGTCTACCAGTTGACATTAAAGGGTTAATCGAAGACTACTTTATCAATATTGAATCTTCAAAAATTTGGCAATCAGCAATCTTTATGCTTGCGCTCGTTATTGCGGTGGTGTTAATCGTGACTTTTGTGACGTATTTCCAACAGGCAGAACGAAAATTACCAATTCAATATACGAAACGAGTGGCTGGGGCACCAACTAGCTCTTACCTTCCATTGAAGGTAAATGCGGCTGGCGTTATTCCAGTAATCTTCGCTAGCTCATTTATTACGACACCAAACGCAATCATTCAAGCATTTGGTGGTTCCTACGGCGATAGTGCTTGGTTTGAAATAGTACAAACACTGTTTAATTATAATACTGTTCCTGGAGCAATTTTATACACCGTGTTAATTGTCGCTTTCACCTTCTTCTATGCTTTTGTTCAAGTGAACCCTGAGAAATTAGCGGAGAACTTACAAAAACAAGGAAGTTACATTCCAAGTGTGCGTCCTGGTAAAGGAACCGAAGACTACGTATCAAGTTTGTTAATGCGTTTAAGTGCAGTAGGCGCACTTTTCCTAGGATTAGTGGCTTTACTTCCAATCATTGCTCAAATGGCTTGGGACTTACCGCAATCAATCGGCTTGGGCGGAACAAGTTTATTAATCGTTATTGGTGTAGCTCTTGAAACTGCCAAACAGTTAGAAGGACTTATGCTAAAACGTCAATATACTGGTTTTATGAACTAAAGTTTTGTAGGGTGTTGAGGGTTTCCTCAACATCATTCAAAAACTTATAGGAGGAAATAGAATGAACCTCATATTAATGGGATTACCCGGTGCGGGAAAAGGTACACAAGCAGAAAAAATTATTGCAGCGTACAAAATTCCACATATTTCAACTGGCGATATGTTTCGTGCGGCGATGGCCAATGAAACAGCGCTAGGCTTAAAAGCAAAATCATACATGGATCAAGGCGCATTAGTACCTGACGAAGTGACCAATGGCATTGTGAAAGAACGTTTGGCACAAGACGATACAAAAGATGGCTTCTTATTAGATGGCTTTCCTCGTACGCTTGACCAAGCCAAAGCGCTCGATCAAATGTTAAAAGAACTCGGCAAGAAAATTGATGCAGTGATTGACATTCATGTCCCTGAAGAAATTCTTGTTGATCGTTTAGCTGGCCGTTACATGTGTCGCGATTGCGGCGCTACGTATCATAAAGTCTTTAACCCAACAAAAGTTGAAGGCACGTGTGATCGTTGCGGTGGCCATGAGTTTTATCAACGAGAAGATGACAAACCAGAGACGGTTAAAAATCGTCTAGCAATTAACATTAAAAGTAGTGAACCAATTTTAGCCTACTATAAAGAAGAAGGTTTATTGCAGTCTATTGATGGTAATCGTGAAATCGATGCTGTCTTTGCAGACGTAAAAAAAATCATCGAATAACGATCGATTGCCCGTAACCGACTTGCAAATCGGAAACTTTCTCTTGCTTAGTAAAGCACATTATGGTATAATGTGTCAGTCCGACTTCTGACTTTTTTCAGAAGGTTGTATTGAGAATCTAAGGTGGGAGCACTCGTTTCCGCCGTTTTATCGTGTGAAAACACGAAACAATTTCAAGGAGGTACTGTGCGTGGCAAAAGAAGATATGATTGAAGTCGAAGGTACAGTCGTCGATACTTTGCCGAATGCAATGTTTAAAGTCGAACTAGAAAACGGACATCAAGTTTTAGCGACAGTTTCTGGCAAAATCCGGATGCACTATATTCGTATTTTACCAGGAGACAAGGTGACAGTTGAACTTTCACCCTATGACTTGACTCGTGGCCGTATCACTTATCGTTTTAAATAATTGTACTCCGTAAAATCACAGGAGGTAAGATCATGAAAGTAAGACCATCAGTAAAACCAATGTGTGAACATTGTAAAGTAATTCGTCGTAATGGACGCGTTATGGTGATTTGCCCAGCAAATCCAAAACATAAACAACGTCAAGGATAAACGGAGGTGTAACGAATATGGCTCGTATTGCAGGAGTAGATATTCCTCGTGATAAACGCGTTGTTGTTTCCCTAACTTATATTTTTGGTATTGGGAATACAACGGCAAAACAAGTTTTAGCTAGCGCTGGCGTTTCTGAAGAAATTCGCGTTCGTGATTTAACGAATGAACAAACAGACGCTATCCGTGCTGAAATTGATAAATTAAAAGTTGAAGGGGATCTTCGTCGTGAAGTGAACTTAAACATTAAACGCTTGATGGAAATCGGTTCATACCGTGGAATC
>CAYNOA010000178.1:4108-4547 GCA_964398695.1 uncultured Enterococcus sp.
TTACCAGTTCGTGGACAAAACACGAAAAATAATGCACGCACTCGTAAAGGCCCGTCTAAAACAGTCGCAGGCAAGAAAAAATAATTCCTAAGTGAAGGAGGTTAAAACTTCATGGCAGCAAAAAAAGTGAGTCGTAAACGCCGTGTGAAAAAGAATATTGAAACTGGGATTGCACATATCCATTCAACATTCAACAATACAATCGTGATGATCACTGATTCTCATGGTAATGCGTTAGCATGGTCATCAGCTGGTGCATTAGGTTTTAAAGGAAGCAGAAAATCAACACCTTTTGCCGCTCAAATGGCAGCAGAAACAGCTACAAAAGTAGCAATGGAACATGGATTAAGAACTGTAGAAGTAACTGTTAAAGGTCCTGGTTCAGGTCGTGAGGCAGCAATTCGTTCATTACAAGCAGCAGGTTTAGAAGTGACTGCAA
>CAYNOA010000179.1:0-4525 GCA_964398695.1 uncultured Enterococcus sp.
CTTTATCCTTAACGCCTTCAACAGGCCGCACTCTAAGGTAGTTACTGATGGCAATTTTGCTGCTTTTGTTTAAATATACCGTTCGCTCCTTGTTTCCTTTGCCAAGAATTCTTATTGTATCTTCAATCTTTAGATAACTATAGATTGAAATTACATGGATTAGATCAAGGTGGTCTATTCCAAAAGAAAGCACACATGTTAGAAGGTGAACAAGAAGAAAAACGCAAACAACTATACAAACAAGAATTGGCTTGGATGCGCGCGGGCGTTCAAGCTCGTGGAACAAAACAACAAGCACGAATCAGCCGCTTTGAAGATTTGAAAGAAAATTTATATCAAGTCAAACAAACGGGAGATCTTGAGATTGATTTGGCCACCCAACGCTTAGGAAAGAAAGTCTTAGAAATTAAAAATGGCTGTTTTCAAATGGGCCAACAAGTCATTTTAAAAGATTTCAATTTATTAATTCAATCGCGTGAACGTCTGGGGATTACAGGGGAAAATGGCGCAGGGAAATCGACGCTCTTAAATCTACTTGTCGGTAACTTGACACTTGACCAAGGGGAATTACAGACAGGTGAAACCGTGCGCATCGCCTATTATACGCAACAAAACGAAGCGATGGATGAAAACCAACGTATGATTGCTTATTTACAAGAAGCTGCTGAAGCCGCCACGCGCCAAGACGGGACCCAAATTGGGGTCGCAGAGTTATTAGAGCGTTTCTTATTTCCGCGTTTTATGCATGGCACTAAAATCGGCAAGTTATCCGGGGGAGAAAAACGGCGTCTCTTTTTATTAAAACTTTTAATTGGCCAACCCAACGTTTTAATTTTGGATGAGCCAACGAACGACTTGGATATTGATACGCTAACTATTTTAGAAGATTATTTACAGTCATTTCCCGGAGCGGTAATCACTGTCTCCCATGATCGTTATTTCTTAGATAAAGTCGCAGAAAAACTTTTAATTTTTGAAGGTGCCGGGGTAATCACGCCTTATTTTGGTTCAATTAATGAATATTTACTTGAAAGTAAAAAAGAACATGAGGAAAAAAGTGTTTCACCAAAACCAAGCTTGGCTGTACCTAACGACCAAGCAATCAAAAAGAAATTGAGTTACCTTGAACAAAAAGAATGGGAAACGATTGAAGATGAGATTGCAACGCTAGAAGAAAAAATCGAAGCACTAACGAAAGAAATGAATCATCAAGGATCTGATTTCACACAATTACAAAAAATTCAAAAAGAAATTGACCAGACCGAAGAACAATTAGATGAAAAAATGACTCGTTGGGAATATTTAAGTGAGTGGGCAGATTAAATAAGGAGGGATTTTGATGGAGCAGGCATATTTAGATTTAGGCAAAAAAGTCTTAACTCAAGGAGATTTCAAAGAAGATCGGACTGGGACAGGCACCAAAAGTTTGTTTGGTTATCAGATGCGCTTTAATTTACAAGAAGGTTTTCCTTTATTAACGACGAAAAGAGTCCCATTTGGGTTAGTTAAGAGTGAATTATTATGGTTTATTAAAGGTGATACGAATATTCGTTATTTACTTGAACATAATAACCATATCTGGGATGAATGGGCTTTTGAACGTTATGTGAAAAGCGCTGATTATACGGGGCCAGATATGACGAATTTTGGCTTGCGCGCACTAGAAGATGTTGCTTTTAACGATATTTATCAAAAAGAATTAAAACAATTTTGTGAGAATATTTTAACCGATACGCATTTTGCTGAAAAGCATGGCGATCTAGGCAAAGTTTATGGCTATCAATGGCGCCACTGGGAAACAGCTAAAGGCGAATGGATTGATCAACTAAAAGATGTGATTGAACAAATTAAACAAAATCCCAATTCTCGTCGATTGATTGTCTCGGCTTGGAATCCAGAAGATGTACCAAGTATGGCTTTGCCTCCTTGTCATACAATGTTTCAATTTTACGTCCATAATGGGAAATTAAGCTGCCAACTATACCAACGAAGTGCAGATATCTTTTTAGGCGTTCCTTTCAATATCGCTAGCTATGCCCTATTAACCCATTTAATTGCGCATGAAACCAATTTAGCCGTGGGAGATTTTGTTCATACAATAGGCGATGCGCATCTATATAGCAATCATATGGAACAAATGCAAGAGCAATTAAGTCGAGAAATTCGCCAAGCACCTAAGTTAGTCTTGAATACAGGAAAAGCATCGGTTTTTGATTTTGAAATGAGTGACATTCAAATTGAAGATTACAATCCGCATCCAACGATTAAGGCACCAATTGCGGTTTAAAGGAGGAAGAGATTCATGTTAGGTGCGTTGTGGGCACAAGATGTCAATGGTTTAATTGGAAAAGACCAAGGATTGCCTTGGTACTTACCGAATGACTTAAAATATTTTAAAGAACAAACAATTGGTAAAACTATCGTGATGGGACGAAAAACTTTTGAAGGCATGGGGTCAAAACCGTTACCTAATCGCCAAACGATTGTTTTAACTAAAAATCACGCTTACGAAGCCGCTGGTGTGACAATTATGCACACGGTGGAAGAAGTTTTAGCTTATGCTGAAAAACAAGCAGAAATCGTGATGATTATTGGTGGTGGGGTCATTTTTAAAGATTTCATGCCCTATTATGATTTGTTGTATAAAACCGTGATTGAAGAAACTTTTGTGGGTGACACTTATTTTCCGCCAGTCGATTGGTCAAAATGGCAAAGAATTTCGTTCGTTAAAGGCACTTTAGATGAAAAAAATAAATACCCCCATCATTTTGAAGTTTATGAAAGAGTGAGTCAATAAAAATAAGAGGCCAAAGTTTGCTTAAAGCAAACTTTGGCCTCTGTTGATGATCAATAGAGTTTATGTGAAAAATAAAACTGAAAAGTACATTAATCCAGCGCCGAGCATCACGAATAAATGCCAGACAACGTGCATGAACCGTACGTTTTTTAAGCCGTAAAATAACGCACCTACCGTATAAGCAACTCCACCACTTGCTAATAAAAGCGTGCCCCAAAGGCCCAGTGCATGTGTCAGTGGATAAAACGCAATCAGACAAAGCCAGCCCATAACAATATAGAGAAGGGTAGAGACTTTTGATACAGTTTCTTTTTTATGTAAGGTAAGTGATTTATAGATAATCCCAATTACGGCGAGCAACCAGATGAAAACAAATAAGGTCCAGCCCAACCACCCTTTAATGCTGATTAAACAAAACGGCGTGTAGCTACCAGCAATTAATAAAAAAATAGAGCTATGGTCAAACACTTGAAAGACTTTCTTTGCTTTGGTGAAAATCAAACTATGAAATAAAGTTGAGAATAAAAAAAGTAAAATCATCATTGAACCGAATAACGCATAAGAGACAACATGAATCGCCGAACCTAAACGTGCTCCTTTGATAAGTAAGATAACAAGGCCAGCAATACTAAATGCACAAGCGATTCCGTGAGTAGTCGCATTTAAAACTTCATTCGTAATCAAATAATTTCGTGTGAATTTTGTTGTTTCCATAAAAACACCTCAAATTGGAATAATTGATGAAAAATCAGATTTTGTTTGTTATACTAATTTGTATAGTAGAGTCAACTTCATTCTACCATGAATCTTGTGGCTTTAAAAGAAAGAGTGAAAAAAATGAAAAAACTTAAAATCGTAACCGATTCCTCTTGCACCATGGACTCTTTGCTAGCCAAAGAGTTAGAAATATCGATTGTCCCTTTATCAGTAATGGTTGATGGGGTCATTTATAATGACGATGCGTCGTTAAGTGGTGAGAAATTTATGGGTCTAATGGCTGAGTCAAAAGAACTTCCGAAAACAAGCCAACCACCCATTGGCAAATTTGTTGAATTATATGATGAACTTGGACAAGATGGTTCAGAAATTTTATCGATTCATATGACAAAAACATTGAGTGGAACAGTCGATGCTGCGCGACAAGCGAGTCAATTAACTAAATCAAGAGTTACGGTCATTGATTCAAACTTAACAGATCAATCGTTATCTTTTGCGGTGATTAAAGCGGCTCGCCTTGCGCAGGTCGGTCATTCATTAACCCAGACGTTGCCAGAAGTGGAAAAAATTTTAAAGCAAAATCGATTATACATTGCCGTGGCTTCGCTAGATAACTTGGTCAAGGGTGGACGTATCAGTCGTGCCAAGGGAGTTTTATCGAGTTTTTTAAATATGCGGATTGTCATGGAGTTGCAAAATGGTGAATTAATTCCCATTGTCAAAGGACGCGGTAGCAAGACCTTTGACAAATGGTTCGTTGATTTTCAAAGTGAAATTAAACAAATTCCTAATATTCAACAAGTTGGAATTTCATATGCCGGTGCACCGACCCAAGCTCAAAAATTTAAAGTAGAATTACAAAAGAACTTCCCACAACTACCAGTGACGGTTTATCACACCACGCCAATTATCGCAACCCATACCGGTGAAGGGGCTTTTGCAGTGATGTATTATTATGAATAATCAAAAACCATCCTCGAGCAAAAGAATCGGGGATGATTTTTTTAGGTA
>CAYNOA010000180.1:0-3487 GCA_964398695.1 uncultured Enterococcus sp.
GAGATTTCTGCCGTGCCCAAATCGAAACTCGACAAAGCCATCCAATATTTTATGAACTATCAAAAAGATTTGGAGCGCGTATTTGAAGATGGACGATTAGAGCTGACCAATAATCAAAGCGAGCGCTTGATTAAAGATTTAGTCATGGGGAGAAAGAATTATCTTTTCTCGACAAGCTACGCCGGTGCAGAGGCTCTTGGGAATATTCTCAGTCTTTTAAAAACGGCAGAGTTGAACGGCCTAAATCCAAGCAAATATTTCACGTACTTATTTGAAGCACTACCAAACTTACCGGTACTCACTTCGAAGCACGTCGATGACTATCTGCCCTGGTCTCCCAAAGTGCAAGAACACTGCCAAGCATAAAAATACGCCAAGGCTCAAATGTAGAATAACATTTGGGCTATTTGGCGTACAGGTACTCTGTTATGCGGCGCTTACATTGATGGATTATAAAACATTAGTGTATAAAAAAACCGTTCAAAAATTGAACGGTTTTTTTGCTGTTTATTAATCATTTTCTAAAGCTTGTTCTAAATCGGCGATTAAATCTTCGACATCTTCAATCCCACAAGATAAACGAACCAAAGTAGGCGTAACCCCCATTTTTAACCGTTCGGCTTCAGGCATCGCCGCGTGTGACATCAACCACGGCAATGAAAGGATAGACTCAACGCCACCTAAGCTGACGGCAACGATGGGTACTTGGCATTTTTTGAAGAAATGTTCCACTTGTTCTTGTGACTCAAGTTCAAAAGAAAGGACGGCGCCCCCATTTTTGGCTTGTTTTTGATGGATTTCATAACCGGGATGCGTTGGTAAGCCTGGGTAGTAAACCTGTTTAATTTGTTCTTTTGTTTGTAAGAATTCGGCGATTTTTTGTGCATTGGCAATTGATTTTTCCATACGTAAACCCATTGTTTTCACGCCGCGCAATAAGAGCCAAGCCTCTTCAACGGCTAATACCCCGCCGAGGGCTTTTTGATGAATTTTTAATTGATTGTATAAAGTTTCATCGTTCGTGGCAACAAGACCTGCAATGACATCACTGTGGCCGTTAATAAATTTCGTGCCAGAATGAATCACGATATCAATCCCTAAAGGCAATGTTTCTTGAACTAAAGGAGTCATAAAGGTATTGTCACAAGCAGTTAAGAGCTTGTGTTTTTTCGCGACTTCTGTGACGGCTTTCAAATCTGTAATCGTAAGTAATGGGTTTGAAGGTGACTCTAAGTAAAACATTTTGGTGTTTGGTTGAATCGCCGCTTCCCAAGCATTTACATCGGATTCATCGACCCATGAGACTTCAATTCCAAAGCGAATTAAAAATTCGTTTACACTTTGGAACGTGCCGCCGTAAATATTTTTACCTAAAACTAAGTGATCGCCTTTTGATAGTAAGAATAAAACCGCATTAATCGCCGCCATTCCGGATGAAAAAGCTAGTCCAAATTGGGCGTTTTCTAAGGCTTTGATGCATTCTTCTGCGGCTGTAATCGTCGGATTACCAAAACGAGTATAGTTGTAACCTTTATGATTAAAAACGTCGGTTTGGTGAAAGGTCGATGCTTGAAATTTAGGAATTGAAGAAGCACCGGTTTCAGGACAAATGACAGGGTAGCCATGCAAGAGTTTTGTATTAATGTTCATGTAAATCCCTCCGAATAATAAAGATGCTAATAAATTATCAAATGAATAAAAAACTTTCACAATGAAAGTAACATAAAGCAAAAGAGCTTGTCAATCAAAAATGATAATAATTTATCATCTTTTAACATAACGCTTAAATGTTCATTATTGAACTTACAAACGTTTACAGATAATCGAAATAGCTTTAATTAGAATGAGATTACAATCAAAAGAGATGTTCAATAAATTACAAAAAAAGGTTTGACAACGTTTTTATTCCGTGGTAAATTTTTGTTGTAAAATATTATCTTAATAAAATTAATTTATCAAATGGATAAATTAGTAAAAGGGAAAATGAGAAAGGAGAAAAATTATATGGCAAAATTACCAGCAGCAATCGGTCCTTATGCGACCTATCGTCACGCAGGGGATCTGATCTTTGTATCGGGACAATTACCAGTCGATGGTGAGACAGGCAACTTCCCTTCTGAGCGAATTGAAGATCAGGCCAAACAAGTCATGGAGAACATGAAATTGGTTTTAGCGGAATGTGAAGCAAATTTTGATCAAGTGGTGAAGACAACTTGTTTCTTATCAGATATTCAAAATTTCGTTGCATTTAATGAGATTTATGGCAGTTATTTTGGAACAGAATTTCCAGCACGTTCGGCTTTTGAAGTCAGAAGTTTGCCCAAAGGCGCTTTAATTGAAGTCGAGTTTGTTATTTATAAGGGCTAACTTTTCCCAAAACAATCGATAAAGAGTACAATGAAATTAAATTAGATAAAGGAGGATGTCAAGTGGAAATCGTAATTATTGGAGGAATCGCTGCCGGTATGAGTGTGGCTGCCAAAGCGGCACGTACCAACAAAGAAGCCGTCGTTACTGTAATTGAAAAAGAAAAATTTGTTTCTTTTGGTGCATGTGGCTTGCCGTATTATTTGGGTAATCAATTTGATGACCAAAATGAAATGTTTGCTCGCACTCCTGAGCAAATGCGTCAAACAGGGATTAACATTTTGTTAGAACATGAAGTAACAGCGGTTGATTTTGCAACAAAAACGGTCACGATGACGGATTTAACGACCGGAGAAACCAAAAGTAAAGTTTATGATCGTTTAATGCTTGCAACTGGGGCACAACCAATTGTGCCACCAATTCCAGGAATTGAGGCAAGCAATGTTTATACTGTTACCAAACCTGAACCGGTTGCTGAGTTGAAAGCACGTTTACCAGAATTTCAAAATGTTGTAGTCATTGGTGGCGGCTTCATTGGTGTGGAAGTGGCTGATCAGTTAGCGATTCAAGGCAAGGAAGTTCATTTGATTGAAGCCGATACGGCAATTATGGGTGGTCCATTTGACCCGGAATTTTCAAGTAAATTACAGACAGCAGTCGAAGCAGAAGGGGTTGCCATTCATTTAGAAGAACGCGCACAAACTTTTGTCACGACAGATGGCGTGGTTACGAGTGTGAAGACCGATAAAGGGGAATACCCAGCAGATGTCGTGATTGTGGCGGTTGGTTTTAGACCGAATACGGCTTTTCTAAAAGGACAACTTGAAATGTTAGGCAATGGCGCGATTGTAGTGGATGCTTATGGCCGTACTTCTTTGGAAGATGTTTTTGCAGCCGGTGACTGTGCCACGGTTCCGCATCGTTTAGCAGGGAATGTTTACTTACCGCTTGCCACCGTTGCAAACAAAATGGGCCGAATCATTGGTACAAATATCGCTGTTGCCAAAGAGCAAATGGAAGCTTTTGCTGGAGCACTTGGTTCAAGCGCTATTAAAGCCGGTGAATACGAAGCAGCGAGTACGGGCTTAACTGAAAAACAAGCAAAAAATTTAGGTCTAGA
>CAYNOA010000180.1:3497-4514 GCA_964398695.1 uncultured Enterococcus sp.
AAAACGACTTGTATCGAAACAAATAACCATTCGAATTATTATACCGTCCAAGAAAAAATCATGATTAAATTAGTTTATGATGCAAAAACACACGTATTATATGGTGCGCAACTATTCGGGAAAAACGAAACCGTCTTGCGCGCAACTGGTTTAACAACTGCTATTCATGCAGGCATGACGACCAAAGAGTTAGGATTTGTTGACTATGCTTATGCGCCGCCGTTTGCTTCAACTTGGGAAGCAATTAACGTGGCAGCAAACACAGCCAAATAAAGGAGAAGAGTAAAGATGATTAATTCACCATTTTTTACCCAGTTTTTGAAAGTAAGTAACTTATTTACTTTAGCAGCTATTATTTTATTAGTTATCGCTTTAGGATTTATGAAAGTTTTAAAAGACAAAAAAACGAGTTTCTCAAAACGGATGATTATTGCTTTAGTAGTTGGTCTTGGTTTAGGGATTGCCTTAGATTTAGTTGGTAGCTCAAACCAAATTTTCGTTGAACATGCACGAGTTGAAATTTCAGTTTGGTATAGTTTAATCGGAACTGGCTTCTTAAAACTTGTTCAATTATTAGCGATTCCAGTTGTCTTTTTATCAATTATTAAAGTAGTAGTTGACGTTCAAGGGGACCGTATTAAGAGTTTAACAGGTCGTACTTTTGTCACATTATTAGGAACAACCTCAATTTCAGCGATCGTTGGGATTTTAGTAGTTAAATTATTTAACTTACAAGGCGCAAGTTTTGCAGCGGATTTAACAGACGCAAAAGTAGAACGGATGGGCCAAGTCGCAGCGCAAAGCTTCCCAGAGTTTTTCTTGAATTTAATTCCAAGTAATATTACACAAGTGATGAGTGATAATGGTAGTATCGTCTCAGTTGTAATTATTGCCGCAATGTTTGCGAGTGCCATTCGTTTCTTGAAAGTGAAAAAACCAACTCAAGTGGCGCCATTTGTGACTTTACTTGAATCATTAAAAGTAACTGTTAACTCAGTTTTAACAAACGTAATTAAA
>CAYNOA010000181.1:0-4498 GCA_964398695.1 uncultured Enterococcus sp.
TAAGAAGGAAAGAACGAAAATTGCTCTTCAAATTTTTGTGCTTTTCGGCTTATTTGTCGCAGAAGCTACTTCTGTCACAGTCGCTTTTTTGCTAGGCCAAACGATTTCATTGTCCTTTCAGCGTAACTTTTGTTAGACTAAAGACGTAGCAAACAAGGAGGGTTTTGTTCATGGGGAAAAAAATTATCTATTACGAGCAAGCATTAAAGCCTGTTTATATTGAGGAGTTGCAGCAGTTAGCACCAAATTATAACTTTCGTTCTAAAAATACTTTAAGGCAAGCAGAGTACCCGAACGTCGAAGTCATGCTTGGTTGGAACAAAAAAATCGGACCCGAAATTTTAGCTAACCCTACTCATTCGCTCAAGTGGATTCAAGCCAATAGTGCGGGCGTGGACACCCTTGATTTTACGCAACTTAGGCAAAATAAGGTAGTTTTGACAAATGCCAGTGGGATCCATGCTAGCGCTATTACTGAAACGGTCATTGGGCTTTTACTCGCACGTTACCGTGGGATTCAAACAAGCGTACGCGCTCAAAGTCAAGGGGCGTGGGTAAATCACACTGAAATTACTTATGATGAATTAACCGGAAAAAAACTACTGATTTTTGGTGCAGGTAAAATTGGGCAACAATTGGCACAAGTCATTACACACTTTGGCGTCGAAGTTTATGGCGTTAGCCGCAGTGGAAGACCACTCGAACACTTTCAACATGTTTTTAGGCAAGCTGAAATCATGGAGCAGTTAACCAACTTTGATATCATTGTGAATATTTTACCCTTAACGAGTGAAACGAAACACTTTTATAATGCCGCTTTCTTTGCTCAAACAAAACCAGGTGTGAGTTTTATTAATGTCGGCCGGGGACCCAGCGTTCAGACGACTGACCTCATTGCGGCTTTAAAAAATGGCCAGATTGGTTTTGCTGGACTCGATGTGTTTGAGGAGGAGCCTTTACCAAGTCATCACCCACTGTGGGCAATGGAAAATGTCTTGATTACGCCCCACATCGCTGGACTTGTTTGTCATTTTCAAAAGCGTATCATGGAAATTTATCGTGATAATCTGACTAGCTATTTAGCCACCGGACAGCCGACGAAAAACATCGTTGATTTGACCAGTGGGTATTAAGTGATTTGCTAAAAAACCACGTCTTTCTTTTTCAAGATTGACGTGGTTTTTCATTAATGGCTTTAGGCAAGTGGGCTGAATAAGTATTGCTCGACTAAACGATAAGTCGCTTCAATCGAATCGCGGTGTGTCCGCTCATAAGCGTGACTGGCTTCAATCCCGGCACCAATCAAACCATGTTTGACATCGGCCCCGGCACGCATGGCTGCCGATGCGTCACTGCCATAATAAGGGTAAATATCTAACTGGTAGGGGATTTCGTGCGCTTGGCATAATGAAACAAAATGATTACGCAATCCTAAATGATAGGGGCCAGACCCATCTTTGACACAAATCGAGACGCTATATTCATCGGTCTGTTGGTCATCACCCATCGCACCCATATCAACGGCCAAATATTCAACGACTCGTTCATCAATGTTTGAGTTGCCACCATACCCAATTTCTTCGTTATTTGAAAACAAGAAACAAGTAGTATAAGGCAATTCGACTTGTTCTTTTTTAATTTTTTCTAAGCAGGCTAATAAAATGGCCACACTCACTTTATCATCTAAATGACGTGATTTAATGTAACCACTTGCCGTAATTTCTGCTCGTGGATCAAAAGTTATAAAGTCCCCCACTTCGATGCCTAGTGCTTTGGTTTCATCGACATTGGTTGTTTTTTCATCGAGGCGAACTTCCATATTGGTTTGGTTACGTTCAGCGGTACCGGCATCTTTATAAACATGTACACTCGTTTGATGCAGTAAAATAGTGCCACTAATTTCGCGGCCACTTTGCGTATGAATCGTACAATACTCACCTTCAATCGCGTTATAAGTAAAGCCGCCAATTAAATCGATTTTTAACCGACCATCTGGTTTAATCGCGCGAACCATGGCACCAAGCGTATCAATGTGAGCCGTCACAAATCGTTGCTGCTCTTCATTTTTCCCTGGTACCGTCACAATCAAACTGCCTTTACGATTTTGGCTTGATTCGTAGCCCATTTGCGTGAGTTCTGCGGTTAAATACTCGATAATGGTTTGGGTAAAACCCGTTGGTGAAGCAATTTGGGTTAAGGTTTTGGTTCTTTCTAGTAAGTTATTCATGGATTCACTCCTAAAATTTATGATAGCTTCATTATAACCGACCACAAATTATTTGCCTATGTGCAACTTTCTTAGTTACTGCTAAATTTCGCGATTACGCTTGGCTAAAATATCTTGCCCACCATTGACTTCAATTACCGAACCACTAATAAAGGCCGAATCTTCTTGGCATAAAAAAGCCACGACGCGGGCTATATCTTCCCCAACTTCCGTACGTCGAGCCCCTTTTGACATTGGGTCCTTGACTGCTTGGGTTGCTTCTTCAATCGTCATTTCTTTGTATGCCCCTTTAATATCACCTGGACAAACCACATTGGCGGTAATTCCAACCTTCGCCTCTTCTAACGCAATGGTTTTGGTTAAAGTTGTAACACCAGCTTTTGCCGCTGCATAGGGACCGCGGTATTGCCAGGCAGGCGTCGTATTGACTTGGTTAAAACCAATCGCAACTACGCGACCCCAATTATTTTGCGCCATTAACGGTAGTGTTTCTTGTAATAGATAGAAATAGCTATTTAGATTGCCCCCAATCATGGCCTGCCACTCATCGAGACGATAATCGCGCACTTTCTTTTGTTCTTTGATAAAGGGACCTGCATTGTGAACTAAAATATCAAGACGACCAAAAGCTGCATAGATTTTAGCAATCATTTCAGTGACGGTTTCTTTTTGACTGACATCGCCTTGCAAGACCAAGGTTTGGACACCGTAATTTTCTTCGATAAACTGCGCCGTTTGTTGCGCTTTGGCTTGACTATGAACATAATTAATAACGACATGAATCCCAGCTTTGGCTAATGCAATCGCCGTTTGACGCCCTAAACCACGCGCGCTACCCGTAATTAAAGCCACTCTTTGTGTCATTTTACTCGCCTTCTTTCTAAGCTTTAAGCAATGCTAAAAACTCAGCACGTGCACTGGCTTCTTTGGAAAAAAGGCCCCGCACGGCTGAAGTGACTGTTTTGGTACTTGCTTTTTTGACCCCGCGACTACACATACATAAATGTTTGGCCTCAACGACTACCATTATTCCAAGTGGCGCCAGTTCACTTTCAAGCGCTTCGGCAATTTGGGTCGTTAACCGTTCTTGCACTTGAAAACGCCGTGCATAACCTTCTACCATCCGAGCAATTTTTGAAAGCCCCGTGACCTTTTCGTTGGGAATATAACCGACATGAGCCACTCCAAAAAATGGCGCAAAATGATGTTCACACATTGAATAGAATTCAATGTCTTTGACTAATACTAGTTCTTGATGGTCTACTTCAAAAATCTTATCTAAGTGGTGCTTGGGGTCTTCCCGATAACCTTGCGTATACTCTAAAAAAGCTTTGACAAAACGATAAGGTGTTTCTTTTAGCCCTTCGCGCGTGGCATCATCGCCACATAAATCCATTAAAGTCCTCAAAGCTTGTTCGATTTCTGCGACTTGGGCCATTTTTTTGGTTAAAGTATGTGGCGAATCAAGCGCCTCTGTAAAATACGTCAGCAGTAATTGTTCTTCTTTTGTTTGGTTTTCTTTTGACATTTTTTCTCACTCCTTTTTCTGAAATGCCTCTCATTCTATTCTAGGAATGATTGCCTTTTATTTCAAATTTTCGGTACTTTTTATATACTTTTTTATATAACCTTGCTCCAAAAAAAGCCTTTGACGTGATTTTATTTAACTAAAAGACTATACTTAATTTATACACCTAACATTTTTATGAATAATCATTAGGAGATGAGTAAAATGGCACAAAAGATTGTGGTCGTTGGAGCTTCTGTCGCCGGTTATAATGTCGTTAAAGAATTAAGAAAAAAAGGTTATACAGGAGACCTCACACTCATTAGTAATCAAGACGTCTGGCCTTACGATTTGAAACCGCTCTCAAAAAGCTGGATGCTGGATCAAGAAAATCTGATGCCCCCTTCCTTTAAAGACGAAGCTTACTACCTCGATGCAGCCATTACAGTCAAATTACAAACAAGCATTACGCAAATTAACCCCGTGGAAAAAACGATTCGTACTCAACAAGCCGAAGTCATTCCTTACGATAAGCTAGTGATTGCGATTGGATCGACTTTGCGTAAACTGGATGTTCCTGGGGTTGACGCAAAGGGAATCTTTTATTTACGCGACTATGACAATGCAAAAAAAATCAAAGAATGGAGTCAAAAAACAAAAGAGTTAGTCATTGTCGGAGCGGGTTTTATTGGTTTAGAAATGGCTTCAACTTTTGCCCAACTAGGATTAAAGGTGACGGTGATTGAACACGCCGATTATCCCTT
>CAYNOA010000182.1:0-4445 GCA_964398695.1 uncultured Enterococcus sp.
GAGCCTAGCAGAAAAAACGACCCTTACCTTTGCACAACATCAAAATAGTGCGGGCCTACTTGGTGCCTTTTATCACTTTAAACAAAAGCATTTAAATTAAATAAATCCCCTGAAATCATTCGTTCGTGATTTCAGGGGATTTGTTTTTTATAAAATTACGGCTTATTCTTGGCCTTTAAAACAAAAACATTACTATCAAATTCGCCAATATAACCTTCTTTTTCAAAATGGAGTTTTGCAACCAAACGCTCACTGGCAATATTTCCTGGGTGGATCAGGCAAATAAATTCTGCAACAGGAAATAAATCTTGAAGATAGGGAATAAAATGCGAGAGGGCTTCAAACATATAACCTTGACGTTGAAATTGCGGGCTAGTCGTAAAACCAAGGGTGATGGTTCTGCCTTTTTTAGCTAGAAAAATATCGCCAACGAGTTCATCCGTTTCTTTCCGAGCTAAGGCAATTTGCATTTGTTGGTCTTGGATGGAACGTTGCATATTGCTTTTAATAAACAAATCTAACTCTTCAAGGGTCGTGTCATCCCAGTTTTGAAATTTCGTACAAACGGGATGGTTTCGATAATAGTGCAAGCTACTTAAGTCCTTCAACTGAAATTGTCGTAACGTTAACCGAGGAGTATCAATCATCATTGCATTTCACCTCTTTATCAAGCTTGATACTTTAAATCTACCACAAAAAATAAGAAAAGACGAAGCATAACTTAAGTTATCGATAAAAAAGTCATCCGTCTAGGCTAGGTTGGCGATATTTGCTATAATAATGGAAAACGAAAGAGGTGCAAAATGTCAACTTTGGCGCAATTTAAACAAAGAATCGCCCGTTTACGTCATGATTTTCCGATTTATTTTCAAAGTGTTTTTTTCTTAAGAATCTTGCAAATCGTGGTTGTTTTGCCTTTATTGTCTTATTTATTTGTGCAAGTCTTAAGAGTAACTGGTCTAGCAAGCATTACTGAAAACAATTTGATGGAAGCTCTGCAAAATCCAATCGCCTTGGGTGTTTTAACCTTGATTGGGCTCGTAACCATTTTTTTTATTTATTATGAGCAAGCCTATTACATCGTCTTAGCATTTTTGCAGCGGCGCCAACAAGCTTATCAATTGAAAACCGTTTTAAAGAAAGTTCATCGGAAATTTCGCTACTTTTTAAGTTTTCAAAGTCTGTTCTTCTTATTTTATTTTGTTTTAATTTTACCGATTGCCTCACTGGGTATGAGTGCCGGTTTAGCTGATTACCTGTATGTGCCCCATTTTATAACCGACGAGTTGGCTAAATCAACTCAAGGCTTAGTGCTATATTTTGGTAGTCTTTTCTTTGTTTTTTATTTAAGTTTGCGTTTGATTTATACGGTGGTCTTTTTTGTTATTGAAGACGACATTTCAATTATAGGGGCCATTAAGAAAAGCTGGCAATACACAAAAGGGAAATTACTTAAAACACTAAGCTTTTTACTAATTACTCTAGGGCTTTATGCACTTGCCATCGGGGCCGTCACGGTGGGCCTGCTTTTGCCCTTAATGGTGATTGAGCCCTTATTTACTAAGGGCGCTCCGGTTGTTGCTGGTTTGACTTTAACCGTCTTACAAATTTTGCTCTTTTTTTCTTTTGGTTTTTTGCAAGTCGTCTTAGCAGATGGTCTCTTGTGTTTGGCTTACCCTCAATTGGAACAAACAAACAGTGCCCCACGAATCAAGCAGCCTTTTTTATTTAAAAAATCCCGCCTCTTGTCAAGTGCCTTGGCATTGATTTTCATCGGCACTTTTGTGGCCAATACCGTTTCTGTAACGAAAATTTTGTATCAACCAAACACGCAAATTATTGCGCATCGGGGCTATATGGCTGGTGGGGTTGAAAATACCATCGGCTCCCTCCAAGCAGCAGCACAACAAGGCGCAGACTATGTCGAAATGGATGTCTTAGAAACCAAAGATCATCAATTAGTAGTTTTCCATGATCGAACACTTTCACGTTTAACGAATCGTAGAGAAAGCATTAACGAGTTGACTTTAGCCCAACTGCAAGCCATTACGGTTACAAGCGGTGGCTTTACCGATCAAATCCCTTCGCTTGAAGAATACCTTCAAGCAGCCATCGCCGTCGACATGAAGCTCATCGTCGAGCTGAAATACTATGGTTGGGAATCAGAAGAAATGGAAGCAAATGTTGTGGAAATGCTCCAAAAATATGGTGTCGCCCAAAGTTACCTCGTTCAATCTTTGAAAGAAGCAGCCATTGTCAAAGTGAAAGAAATCGATCCAAATATTCGTACAGGCTATTTAGTCGCTTTAAATATTGGAAATTTACCACAGACTTCCGCTGATTTTATTGTCATTGAAGAATTTTCTTTAAATGCGCGCATTGTTGAACAGGCTCGCAAAAAAGGAAAAGGCATCATGGCTTGGACGATTAACCAAGAAAATCTAGTGCGCCGGGCCCTCAGTTTAAATATTGATGGCATTATTACGAACGAACCTTCTCAAGCCAAGCGCATCCGCCAAACCTTTGAAGAAAAACGGACGCTTGTCGAACGCGTCCGAGATTTATTATAAAAAACACCCCACCATTGCCATCAATTTGAAGTTGATTGCAATGGTGGGGTTACTTAATGACCTGTGGATTGATAATGTTTTCGTGCGTGTCGCCAAATAAAACGCGTGGGCAACGCAAACAAATACGCAAATAGTGGCACAAAGGCATAAAACACTTGCTCAGACTTGCCTAAAAGATAGAGCAGTGGATAGTATTGAATGAGTGCGAGTGGCAAAAGATAGGTTAAAAATTTTAAAACAGCCTCGCCATAAAAGGAAAACGGCGCTTTGCCAAATTCTTTTGTGCCATCGGTTAAAATGTTAAAGAACTCTAAGTTTTCCGTTGTATAAAAGCAAATCGAACCATAAATAATAAATAAACAAGTATAAACAAATGCGCCAGTCAAAATTAAAAAAATTAAGTACCAAATTGGCAACGGTGGCAATTGCGCTAAAACAAGAAGTAACGTAAGCAAAGCCACTAAGAAGCGTCCAATTCGCGTAAACTCAATGGTCATCATAAAAATTTGGGCGATTTCTGAAACCGGTTGGATAATCACTCGGTCAAAAGCACCTCTTTGAATCAGTGGGCCGAGCGTATCAAACCCGCGCGCAAAACCTTCTGCTAAAGAAAAGGCCAAATTAATGATAGCACCGGCCAATAAGACTTCATTGCGTTCAAAGCCCATAACGGCGACTCCAGGCGGCATTAAAAAAAGAATCATAAATAAACTCGTGGCGGCAAAACAAGCTTGACCAAAAGAAACAAAGAAAAAGGCGAGGCGATGTTGCAATTGACGTCGCAAGTGCAGACTGAAAAATTTAAAATACAATTTCATCCACCAAATACCTCCAGTTTTTGTAATTCTTTTTTAATCAACCAGTAACCAATTCCCGTTAATAGGAAGAACCAAGCGCTTTGGAACAATAAAGTTGAAAGAATGGGTATGCGTCCTAAGTACATAAAAAAGGGCGCTGATTTTATGCTGTAAAAGAAAGTGGTTTTTAAAATGGTCTGCATCACTACAGGAAAGTAGAGATAAGGAATATTGCCACCATCTAAAAAATCAAATAAAGAAACAAATAAAATTCGAACCCCCATGGCTTGTTTACTTTTCATCACAAGCGCGACCATGATATTTCCGATGGCTAGTTGTGTAAAAAAGGCAAGTAAAAGTGAGAATAAAAAGCCTAGAAATGCCAAGGGGCTATCCGGCAATGCGAAACGATAGGGTTCAGGTAAGAAAAAAACAATGAATAAAAGCGGTGCTGCTCGCAAAAGTGTTCGGGATAAACGATAAGCCCCGTTTCGAACCAACCACTGCAAGTAAATATTTTGGGGCCGCAAAAGGCTATATTCATCGCAATCAGCGCTTGGTTCAACCAAAAATAAGTCGCGATTTCTTCAGCCGTCATGCTATTTTGGCCTAAAAGTTGAAATAAAGTAATCAACAAAAAGCCCCAGACAAATTGAGTAACAACTCCAGAAATAGCTGCGCCGCGATATTGAAGTCCGGCGTTCATTCGTAGTTTGAATAACATAAAGTAGCCCCTCATACGCGATATTCCTGATATAAATTCAAAATCACGTCATCAATCGTTGGATTAAAAACTTCTAAGTGCTCAATAACGATGGTTTGTTGGAGCGTCCGAATCACGTCCGCAAGGTCCGTATTTAATTGTAATAAGGCGGTATTTTGCGTAGCTTCCAAAACCGTATAGGAGGCATGGGGAATGAAGGCGCCTTGAAATCGTAATTGAATCCGCTTGGCGCCACCGTATTTTTCCATCAAAGCTTCTAATTTACCATCATACAATAATTCACCATGACCAATCAAAACGACTCGCGAGACCATCTGCTCGATATCTTGCATATCATGTGTCGTTAAAATCACG
>CAYNOA010000183.1:0-4430 GCA_964398695.1 uncultured Enterococcus sp.
TGTTTTGTTGGTATGCTTATATATTACCTATTAAATATGAATTTTTTGTGACGAAAATCTTTGAAAGTTGTTAAGATTATTTGTTTGAAGCAAAGCGCCAAACAATTCCACTAGCAAAACCAATTAGCGCAGGTAAAAGCCAACCCATCCCGATACTAAATAAAGGCAAAGCAGCTTCGCCAAAGCCAATCAGCGTTTGAGCAAAGCCCGTGTCTCGAATGAAAGCAGGACTAGCATTCAATCCGTCAATCACCGAAGCAAATAAGGTAAAGTAAGTCGTCATTTGATAAACTTTTGTATCATGGTTAAAGATTGGACCAATAATCGCTAAAAGAATTAAAGTCATCGCTAATGGATAGAGGAACATTAAGACCGGAATCGAAAATTCAATGATTTTCGTTAAACCGACATTTGCAAAAAGTCCTGCCATTAAACTAACGGTCGTTGCAAAAAATAAATAACTTTTACTAGGGAATAATTCACGAAAAATTTCTGAAAAGGCCGAAGTTAAGCCAATAGCTGTTTTTAAACAAGCTGAGATAACGACTAAGGCTAAAAGAATACTGCCGTAAGAACCTAAATAATATTGCGCAATTTGAGCTAAGGCGATGCCGCCATTTTCACTGATGGCAAAGGTCCCTAAACTCATGGTTCCCATATAAGAAAGAAGGGTATAAATAATTCCCATTAAAATAATACTAATGGTACCCGATTTTATCGTATCAACCGCAATGGTCGCCGGTTTTTTAACGCCACGGTTTTGAATGGTTGTGACAATAATAATACCAAAAGCTAATGAAGCCAGTGCATCTAAAGTATTGTAGCCTTCTTTAAATCCGGTGAAAAAAGCAAAATCTTGATAAGTCGCTTGAACGGGTGCGCCCTGAATACTTCCAAGCGGTCGAGTAAAGGCAAAAACAATTAAAACACCTAGTAAAATTAAGAAAAAGGGATTTAAATATTTTCCAATATAATCAAATAATTTGGATGGTTTTTTGGCTAAAAACCAAGAAGCCAAGAAAAATAAGGAGCTAAATAAGGCTAAGCCGATGGTTAACTGCTCTTTTGGCAGATACGAAGCAAACGCAATTTCAAAAGAAGTGGTCGCTAAACGCGGCAAAGCAAAGAAAGGGCCAATCACTAAGTAGAGTAAAATCGTAAAAATAAACGCGTATTTTTGATTGACACGCGAAGCCAAATCAAAGAGTCCTTTACTTTGAGAACTTCCGATGGCAATTACACCTAAAAATGGTAAACCAATTCCGGTAACTAAAAAACCGAGGTTTGCCCAAAAAATATTTTCACCGGCCATTTGTCCCATATGGATGGGGAAAATCAAATTACCGGCACCAAAGAATAAACCAAACAGCATCGAACCAATTGTTAAATAATCGGTGAGTGTTAATTTTTTTTCCATAAAATACCCCACGCTCCTTTATTGTTGTAACAAAAATAACAAATCGCTTGTTGAATAGCAAATGAAAGTTGCAAATTTTCAGTAAATTCTAAGAAGATTGCTAGCGGAATTTAAGGAAGTCCATTGGAACCGCAAACATAGCCTTTCTTCCTACAAAAGCAGTTGTGACAAAAACGTTTTACTGCAAAAAATAAGCAGGAAAGAACGAAAATAGTACTTTAAATTTTTGTTCTTTTCGGTTTCTTTTCAAAGAAGCGACTTCTAATCACCCCGTATGTTCGTAAAAGCAGGGACTGTGACGTTCTTTGGTCACAGTCCCTGCTTCATTTAAATCGGTTATTAGCCTTTTAAAACGCGGCTTAAAAAGGTTTTGGTTCGCTCTTCTTTTGGCTGGCCAAAAATTTCTGCCGGTGTGCCTTCTTCGGCAATCACGCCTTTATCCATAAAAATCACGCGATCAGAAACTTCTTTGGCGAAATCCATTTCATGGGTAACAATCACCATAGTAAGTCCAGAATCCGCTAAGTTTTTCATTGTTTTTAAGACATCACCAACCATTTCTGGATCTAAAGCGGAAGTTGGTTCGTCAAATAACATTACTTCAGGATTCATCGATAAGGCACGAGCAATGGCCACTCGTTGTTTTTGACCACCGGATAATTGATCTGGTTTGGCCGCTTGGAATTGTGTCATTCCAACTTTTTCAAGATTTTCTAACGCAATTTTTTTGGCTTCTTCTGGCTTGCGTTTTAAAACGGTGACTTGACCCGTGATACAGTTATCAAGGACATTCAAGTTGTTAAATAAATTAAATGATTGGAAGACCATGCCAAGGTGGGTTCGATATTTGGGTAAATCGTATCCTTTTTGCAGAACATTTTCCCCAGCATAAATAATTTCACCACTCGTTGGTTTTTCGAGTAAATTAATGCAACGTAAAAGCGTTGATTTTCCTGAGCCAGAGGACCCAATGATTGTTAAAACTTCACCTTTATTGACAGAAACTTGAATGTCTTTTAAGACTTCATTGTCGCCAAAGCACTTTTTCAAATGGTTAATTTCAATGATTGTAGACATAAAAAGTTCCTCCTATTGATTTTCCTGGGGTATTTCTTCTATTTTAAGATAAGAAGAAGGACCGTCCATTTTCTTTTCAACCAAACGTAGTAAGCGTGTTGCACTAAGCGTCAATACTAAATAAATAATCCCAATAATTAAGAAAGTTTGGAAGAATTCATAGTTGGTTCCCGCTGCGGCCGTTCCTTGGAAGAACAAGTCGCCTACACTAATCACACTTAAGACGGCGGTATCTTTAATGTTGATAACAATTTCGTTTCCAATTGCCGGCAAAATATTTCGAATCACTTGTGGTAAAACAATCTTATGCATCGTTTGTGAATGAGTCATCCCGATGGCTTGGGCTGCTTCAAATTGCCCCCGATCAACAGCAAAAATGCCACCACGCACAATTTCAGACATGTAGGCCCCGGTATTAATTGAAACAATGAGCAATGCGGCAATGGTTCGATTCAAATCGATTTGAAAAGCGAGCGCTAAACCATAAAAAATGACCATTGCTTGTACCATCATTGGCGTTCCACGGAAGATTTCAATATAAATGGTTAAGAGTAAATTTCCAAGCTTTTGGAAAAAGCGAGTAATCGGGTTTTCACTTTCGGGAATCGTCCGAAAAACGCCAATTAAAAGGCCAATGATTGTCCCAGCAAAGGTTGAAAAAATGGCAATGAGTAAGGTTAAACCGGCTCCTTGTAAAAATAAAATCCCATAGTCATCCACAATTTTCTTTAAAGAACTCCAAAGAGAAGCCTGGCTGTCTTGGTTTGCTGAAGGTTGGTTTTGAATCGCCGCATCCATTAAATGAGTGCGTTCTTCTGAAGAAATGCCCGCTAAAATTTGATTGACGTCTTGAGTCAGTGGGTCGCCTTTACGCATTCCGATAGCAACTTGCACGTCTTCAGGATTGGTTTGAAAGCCATTTTCTGGTGAAAATTCAACCATCGCAAAGTTATCATTGACGTTGGTCGCAGTCACGCCTTCTGGCCGCTCACTGACATAGCCATCAATAATACCAGAAGAAAGCGCCACACGCATGGCGGAGAAATCTTTGGCTGGGTCTTGTCTTTTCACTTCAGGAATTTGATCAATGACCCCATAATGGAAGGTATTTAATTGGGCTGTAATTTTGGCGCCCGCAAAATCTTTTAACGAACTGGCTTGAGCAAAAGGACTATTTTTACGGGTTACAATGACTAAGTGTGATTCGTAGTAAGCGTCGGTAAAGTCAATTTTTTCTCGTCGTTCCGCAGTCGGTGACATACCGGCGACAATCGCATCAATTTTACCAGAAGTTAAAGCCGGGACGAGGCCATCCCACTGGGTTGCAACAATGACCAATTTTTTGCCGAGTCCTTCGGCTACTTTTTTGGCGATTTCGACGTCATAACCGCCAGCAAAAGCTTTTGATTCTCCATATTTTAAGACGGCCCCATTGGCATCGCTTGTTTGCGTCCAGTTAAAAGGCGCGTAGGCGGTCTCCATGCCAACGCGAAATTCATCGGTTGGGGTTAAATCATCGGCTGAAATTGGGAGACTGCCAATGATTAAAGATAAAACGAATGTAACAAAAAGCAATAAAATCCTTCTTTTTTTCATTTCCTATTCCTCTTTTCTTTTAAGTACGAGTTGTAAAGGTTTTTGAGGATGACTGGCGTTATTATATAAAAAAAAACAGCCGCTTCCTATGGATAAAAAGCGGCTGTGGACATGACAAAGTTCATTTAGTTGTCGACAAACTCTTCACAATACATAGCGCACCTTAGTATAAACTAAGACAGTTCGCAAGTTATTCGCTTGCGACCCAACAATTTTTAGAAAGCAGCTAAAAATTGTTTCGGCGATGTTCCCTAGTCCTGCGTCATAGTGTTGCTTCACTCGACAGGGTTAATGAACCTCGCGACCTCTACCTGGTTGAAGGTATCTCGTATTCAATTTT
>CAYNOA010000184.1:0-4421 GCA_964398695.1 uncultured Enterococcus sp.
AAGTGTTGAAGGAGGACACGAATGTCACTCATCAACACTAGATATTGTAGAACCATTTAATAAAAAAGCGTCAAAAATCCTAATACAATAGGCTTTTTGACGCTTTTTAAGTTTTAAAAAATCAGTAGGTTGTCTTTTTCTTTACTCGGCTAGCCCGGACTCCTCCTTTTCTGCGTCTTTTTCCAACCAATTCATTGTAACGATTTTTAGAATAGCTGCAGCAGGGACGGCTAAAAACATTCCTAAAATACCAAAATAAGCCCCACCGATTGTAATTGAAATAATAATAATAATCGGGTTTAGATTTAAAGCGCCCGCCATGATTCGTGGCCCAATAATATTCCCGTCAATTTGTTGGAGAACAGTGAGTGAAATTAAAGTAACGACCGCTTGGCTAAGGCCGCCAGTAAAGAAAGTGATGACTGCCGTTACCACAGAAGCAAAAATCGAGCCAAAGTAAGGAATCATATTGGCCATTCCTAAAAGTAAGCCTAAAGAAAGAGCGAAGCGGACTTGTAACACGGTTAAAACAATGGTTGATAATACCGCAATAATACAAGCGTCTAAAAATTGAGAAGTAACAAATTTATAAAAAACTTTATTGGTGGTGTGTAGCCAAAATTTTGTTTGTTTAAAGAACTTTTTCGGTAAAATCTTGCCAAAAAAGGCATTTAGGAAGGCAAAAATTGATTCTTTGTAAAGTAACGTATAAATTGAGATGACTAAGGTTAAAAAGCTATTTAAAACAAAAGAAGATAAATTCATTGAAAATTGGCCAATCGAAGACAGTGATTGTGCCCATTGATTTAGGGCAGTTTCAATGGATAAGTTACTTAAGATTTTTTGAACAAAATCTTCAATAGAGAAATAATTAGCTAGCCCATTTATCTCAATTTTTGAAGATAAATCGATTAAATAGAGAATAAAGGAAGGAATTGCTTTAATCAACTCAATTGCATTACTAATAATTAAAGGAACGATATAATTGAGTAGTAAAAAGACAATGGTGAATAACAAAATATATAGGGTTAAAACACTAAAAGAATGACTATGCCGACCCCAAAAAGAGTCCGATTTTTTATTTAGCAGTTTCTTTATTCGGACTTGTGCGCCGCTTAATAAATAAGCAAGAATAAACCCCATAATAAAAGGGGAGAGGACGCGGCCAAAATGTAAGATAGCCGTATAAATTTCATAATAATTTACAATCAATTTATAGCCAATGATCACAAACATAACAAAAAGAAAACGGACAATCCATTCATTCCAATTTACTTGAATTTTTTTCATAAACAACCTCCTCGTAGCCGATATTTAGAAAGCAAATGATTGAAAGAAAGGTGAGATAAACAGCAACCGCTTTATCTCACCTTTCTTTGTTTGCTTAAATTTATTCATTGTCGTCCATTTTTAGGACAGCCATAAAGGCATCTTGTGGGACTTCAACAGAACCAATTTGTTTCATTCGTTTTTTCCCTTCTTTTTGTTTCTCTAATAACTTACGTTTACGAGAAACGTCACCACCATAACATTTAGCTAAGACATTTTTACGCAAAGCTTTGATATCTGAGCGAGCCACGATTTTTTGACCGATGGCTGCTTGGATTGGGACTTCGAATTGTTGACGTGGAATCAGTTTACGTAATTTTTCAACAATCGCTTTTCCGCGTTCAAATGAGAAACTACGGTGAACAATAAAGCTAAGCGCATCGACTTTTTCACTATTTAACAAGATGTCCATTTTGACCAAATTACTTGGGCGGTAACCAGATAGTTCGTAGTCAAGGGAAGCATAGCCTTTGGTGCTTGATTTTAATTTGTCAAAGAAGTCATAAACAATCTCAGAAAGTGGAATTTCATAAACAACGTTCACGCGGAACTCATCCAAATAATCCATTGTGATAAAGTCGCCACGTTTTCTTTGGGCAAGTTCCATTACCGCACCGACGTATTCGTTTGGTACCATAATTTGTGCTTTCACATAAGGTTCTTCCACGTTCTCAATTTTAACAGGCTCCGGGAATTCAGCGGGGTTATCAACCACTACACGTGAGCCATCGGTTAAATTGACATGATAAATAACCGAAGGGGCCGTAGTAATCAAATCTAAATTAAATTCGCGTTCTAATCGTTCTTGAATAACGTCCATATGAAGCAACCCTAAGAAACCACAACGAAAACCAAAGCCTAGTGCTTGCGAAGTTTCCGGCTCAAATTGTAACGCGGCATCGTTTAATTGAAGTTTTTCTAACGCTTCTCGTAAGTCGTTGTAGCGTGAAGTATCAATTGGATACAAGCCACAATAAACCATGGGGGTCATTTTGCGATAACCTTTTAATGCTTCAGTTGCTGGATTTGAAGCAAGAGTCACCGTATCACCCACTTGGGTATCTTTAATAGTCTTGATTGCGGCCGTAATATAACCCACATCACCAACCATTAAATAGTCTTTTTGGACAGCTTTTGGAGAAAAGACCCCGACTTCTGTCACGTCAAACGTTTTGCCGTTACTCATTAATTTAATTTTATCACCGGGTTTGACCACGCCATCGATTACCCGGACGTTTAAAACCACCCCGCGGTAAGGGTCATAAACCGAATCAAAGATTAATGCCTTCAAAGGGGCTTCTAAATCACCTGAAGGGGCCGGGACGTTTTGAACAATTTGTTCTAAGATGTCTTCAATTCCAATCCCCGCTTTGGCACTGGCTAAAACGGCTTCGCTAGCATCTAAACCAATCACATCTTCAATTTCTTTACGCACTCGTTCAGGATCCGCTGCGGGAAGATCAATTTTGTTAATTACTGGTAAAATTTCTAAGTCGTTATCTAAAGCAAGGTAAACATTGGCTAACGTTTGGGCCTCAATTCCTTGAGCCGCATCTACAACCAAAACTGCGCCTTCACAAGCCGCTAAACTACGCGAAACTTCATAAGAAAAGTCTACGTGTCCCGGAGTGTCGATTAAATGGAAAATGTAAGTTTCTCCATCTTTAGCGTCGTAGGTCAATTCGACGGCATTTAATTTAATTGTAATACCACGTTCTCGTTCTAAATCCATTGAATCAAGTAATTGTGCTTGCATTTCTCGCGTTGTTACCGTCTCTGTTTTTTCTAGAATCCGGTCCGCCAAAGTGGATTTCCCGTGGTCAATATGAGCAATAATCGAAAAGTTTCGAATCAACTGCTGGCGTTTTTTCATTTCATCTAATGTTGGCATTCATTTATTCCTCATTTCTTTTAGTCAGCTCTTTCATTATACCAACGAAAGAACAAGATTTAAAGCCCTTTGTTCCGCCATGTTTTTCAAAAAACGCAGAAATATGTTGAAACTTTTGCTATACTAGAGAAAAAGCTTGAAGGAAGTGGAAACGATGGCGCAAGATTTGACAGATTCTTTACAAATTCGTGCACTTGAAGAAAAAGATGTCCAGCAATTCAATGAACTTTTAAGTTACGTGTTTCAAGTGACTGAAGCCGATATTGAAGAAAGCGGCTTCGCGAATAAACGTGAAATGATTCGATCCAAAAGACCCATATTAGAACTTTCGAAAGTTTTTGGCTGGTTTGATCAAGAAAAACTGGTGTCACAAATTGCGATTTATCCCTGTGAAGTAAATATTCATGGCACCCCTTATAAAATGGGGGGAATTACTGGTGTTGGGACGTATCCAGAATATGCACGCCATGGCTTGATGGTCGATTTAGTCACACTGGCACTAAAGAATATGCGTGAAAATCAGCAGTGGATTTCTTATCTTTATCCGTATAATATTCCTTACTATCGCCGAAAAGGCTGGGAAATAATGTCTGATAAGTTATCTTTTAAAATTAAAGATACTCAATTACCGAAGCACGTAGACGTTTTAGGAAATGTCCAACGGCATGCGGTGGACCATCCCGATGTCTTAGCTGTTTATAATCAATTTGCCAAAGAAAATCATGGTGCATTGACTCGAAGTGAGTTTCATTGGGAGGAGTATTGGCGTTACGAAAACGAAGAAGAACGGATTGCGGCCGTTTATTATGATGAAAATAATGAAGCAAAAGGCGTCTTATTTTACTGGGTAGCTGAAGAAGTCTTTCATGTCAAAGAAATGTTTTATTTAAACCAAAAAGCGCGGAATGGTTTGTGGAATTTTATTAGTGCGCACTTTTCAATGGTTGATTGGATTCAAGGCGATATTTATAAAAATGAGCCACTCGCTTTCTTACTTGAAGATAGTCAAATCAAGGAAACAATCGAACCATATTATATGGCTCGAATCGTTGATGTGAAAGAATTTTTAAAAGGTTTTCCTTTTAAGTCCTTTAAAGAACCGTTCCATTTTGTTGTGAGTGATCCGATGGCAGAGTGGAATAATGGTGTGTTTGGTCTAATTTGGGAAGATGAACAAGTGAAAATCGTGCAGGAAGCACTT
>CAYNOA010000185.1:0-4357 GCA_964398695.1 uncultured Enterococcus sp.
TTAAACGGCTTCACTTAAAAATTCAATTTCAACTGTTTTTGTAAGAATATCTGAGTAACTATAAGATACTCTTTCAAAAGAGTTTTCATTGGGATCAAGGTCTACTACAAAAACAGAAGGATAGGTTTCCGTTAAAATTCCACGGCGTTCAGTCTGGCGTTTTCGTCCGGTTTGAGCAACTAACATAATCTCGCTACCAATCCGATTTTCTAAATCTTCTTTAATCGTTGCTAAAGTTGTTGGCATTGCATTCACCTCACGGGTGTTATTGTATCACATTTTCTAGAAATTTTCAAGTTTACCATAAAATAACCATTATTTCAATAAAAAAATGGATTTTTTTCTGAAAAAATTTACAGATAAGTGGCAAAATGAAGAACCAACAAAATAAAGCCCAAAAAAGCTAGTTGATTGGTTAAACTTCTTAGCAACGAAGTTAAAAGCCAGTTGTTTACTAACTCGCACACTTGTTTTCGCCACGAGTCAAAAGAAAAGCCCCTATCGTTAAGTTTAATGATGACAGCCAATTTTTTGCTAGTTATCTAAATTCGTTTAAACATTCGATCAATCTTTTTTCACTGGAGGTCTCCACACACTTGCCTAAAATAATCGACTACTTTTCGGCGTGAACGATTATAAGCGCTCACGTATTCTTTTTCTTTTTTGACCATTGTTTCATTCAAACAACTATTTAAAAGCGCTTTCATCTCAAGCGGCGATAAACTTTTCTGGCTTTCTTGAAAAACTTCTTCGACAATTAATTGTTGCAAAGGGTTATCGTAAAGCGTTGGGTATTCGCAACCACTTTCAAAACCTTCCGTCACCAGCTCTTCAAAAGAAACCGCGCCAGCATTCGTTTTTCTTTTATAGGCACATTCTTTGCGAATTAAACTACGAATTCGATTCTCAAAAGAGCGTTTAAACAAGGCACCAAAAGAAACACCATAGGCTACTTCATAAGCTTGAACACAACCATAAAAAATAATCAAACCTTCCTGCAACCAATCTTGCTCATCCAAATCACGTAGAAAATACTTTTTTCGTAAAGCATAAACTAACGGGTGGTATTGTCGATACAGTGTCATTAAAGAATCTTCATTGCCGCTTTTTGCTTCTGAAATTAATGCTTCTTGCATAAAAAACGCCCCTTTCATCTATCGATAAAAGGAGCGTAACATGAAAGTCGTTTTGACTTTCTCATTTAGTGGGTCAATTATTTGTTTGGTTTTTTCTTCCGACTCAAATCTTGTAAGACATTTTCTAACTGTTCCAGTTGCCTACTATCCCACGGCGAATTACGGCGAAAGTTGGTAAATTTTAATTCTTTTTGATGTTGGCGGATGTTCTTATCATTTTTTTCGAGCGTTTGATAAAGCTCACGAGCCGACGTTCGCAAAGCGCCTTGGGAGAAAATCACCCATTGTTCGGCTAAATCACTCGTAGCAACGGTCACTTGGGTTAACAAGTCATTGCGTTTTCCGGCGGCTTTTTCAATATAGGTATCGGCCGTTTCGCCTTCTTCGGTAAAAATAACCTCTAATTGATATTTGGTATACCGTTGGGTCACGCCTGGAATGAGCTGCGCATCAAAAACGACCATAACCGCGATGCCTTCGTATTTTGCATAATTTGACAGGCGTTGCAACAACAAATCACGTGCATCTTCTAAGCGGTCTTGGTTTTTCAAACGCACGAGTTCTGGCCAAGCACCAATCATATTGTAGCCATCGACGATTAATAATTGTTTTTTCATTTTGCCTCAAAACCTCGTTGACGAAATACTTCATACATTAAAATACTGGCAGCCACCGAAGCGTTTAAGCTTTGGACGTGCCCGGTCATCGGAATCGTTAGCATTTCATCAACTTCTTTTTTCAAGCCTTCACTCATCCCACGTCCCTCGTTACCAATAATTAGGGCAATCGCGCCTTGCGTATTCCATTTTGAATAAGGCGTCCCTTGCATATCGGTTCCAAAAATCCAAAATCCTTGCTCTTTTAGCTCAATTAAAGCTTGATGTAAATTGGTCACTCGAGCAACCGGCACGTGTTCAACCGCACCGGTTGAGGTTTTTACGACAACCGGGGTAATTCCAACCGAGCGATGTTTGGGAATAATAATACCATCAACGCCACTGGCATCCGCTGTTCGTAAAATCGAACCAAAATTATGGGGATCTTCTAAATTATCTAACACTAAATAAAACGGATTTTCTTTCTTTTGGGCCAGTAAGTCTTTTAAGGTTAAATAATCATAGGGGGTAATCGCTAAAACCACCCCTTGGTGAACACCTTCTTGACTTAAACTATCGAGCTTTTGTTTTGGCACCCATTTCACTGGGACGGCTGCTTGTTGTGCGACATCTTTTAAAGCATTCACTTTATCGCCTTTTGCATCTTCTAAAATAAAGAGTTTGTTGCCCCGACCTTGCTTTAAAGCTTCAAGCACGGCATGGTGCCCAAAGACAAAATTTTCGGCCACTTCTTCTTGGGTGCGTTCACTGGCGCGATCTGGGCGATTCGTGCGGGAATCGGCTGGTTTAAATGTATTTTTTTGCTTCGTTGAACGTTTCTTTTCTTTTTCTGTAGACGGTTTTCTTGATTTGGCCATACTCATTTTCCTCCTTTATTCTCCGCTAAATCAATTTGTTCAATACACCAAGTAATTAAGCTTTCTAAGCGTTCGGTTTGTTTCGTTAAATGTAAAAAACCCATGACGGCTTCAAACCCGGTTGACATACGGTACAGTTTAATTTCCGTATTTTTGGCACTCGTTTGGCTTTTACTATTGCGGCCTCGGCGATAAAAATCTTCTTCTTCTGGGGTCAATAATTTTTCATCGAGCATTTTTTGAATCAGCATCGCCTGGGCTTTGGCTGAAACATAGTGTGTAGCTAAACGGTGTAATTGACTTGGGCGGGCTTGGCCTTGGTTGACTAAGTGTTCGCGAATATAAATTTCATAAATCGCATCGCCAACATAGGCGAGTGCCAAGCCATTTAATTGTCGGTGGTCTCTCATCCTTCTCTTCTCCAACGGGTACCTTGTGGTGTATCTTCTAAGACAATCCCTTTTTCTTTAAATAAATCACGAATTTCATCACTTCTAGCAAAATTCTTTTCTTTGCGCGCTTGATTTCTTTCCACGATTAAGGCTTCAATTTCTTCATCAATCAAGTCTTGTTTAAAGTAAATGCCAAAAACACTTAAAATTTCATGGTAATCTACCAGTACTTTTTGTAGTACCTTTTCTGAAACTGCTACTTGTTGACTATAAACATTGAGCCATTTGGCCATTTCATAAACAACCGTGATGCCATTGGCTGCGTTAAAATCATCGTCCATTTCTTGCGTAAAGTTGGACACCAGTCTTTGCCACTGGGCTAATTTTTCAGTGTCTTCGCCTAAATTCGTCTGCGCATCTTTTAAGCGAAACTGCGTATTTTCATCCGCAATTTTCAAACGATTTAAATTGGTTTCAGCTTCTTTAAACGTCGCGTCACTAAAGCGAATCGGGCGACGATAATGAGTCGAGGCTAAGAAGAAACGTAAGACTTGTGGATCTTTTTGTTGCACCATTTCATGTACCGTCACAAAATTCCCTAACGATTTACTCATTTTTTCGTCCATTTCACCAATCGTCACAAAACCATTGTGCATCCAATAATTGGCAAACGGGTGGCCTGTTTTGGCTTCACTTTGGGCAATCTCGTTTTCATGGTGGGGGAATTCCAAATCTTGTCCGCCGCCATGAATATCAATTGTATCCCCAAGGTGTTTATTGGCCATCACGGAACATTCAATATGCCAGCCCGGGCGGCCATGCCCCCAAGGCGATTCCCAAAAAATCTCGTCGGCCTTGGCCTTTTTCCATAAAGCAAAATCGAGTGGATCTTCTTTGATTTGCTGTTCGCCACCAGTTCGTTGACTTGCCCCCACTTCTAATTCATCAATCGATTGATCACTTAATTTGCCATATTCTTTAAAACGACGGGTCCGGTAATACACGTCCCCATCAACGGCATAAGCATAGTCTTTTGCGATTAAAACTTGGATAAAGTCAATGATATCAGGAATATGATCCATCACGCGTGGGTGTAAAGTTGCGGGTTTGACCGCTAAAGCCTTGGTATCTTCTTTAAAGGCTTGAATAAATTGTTCTGCAATTTCCGGTGCTGTTTTACCGACTTCTTTCGCTACTCGTATAATTTTATCGTCGACATCGGTAAAGTTTGAGACGTAATTCACTTCATAGCCACGGTATTCGAAATAACGACGAATCGTATCAAAAGCGACCGTGCTCCGGCCATTGCCAATATGAATGTAATTGTAAACCGTTGGTCCACAAACATACATTTT
>CAYNOA010000186.1:0-2209 GCA_964398695.1 uncultured Enterococcus sp.
CGTATGTTGAGTAATAAATTGAGACAAAGGTCGTCAAAAAAACGAACTTATTTTATTTGACTTAGGAGTCGTTTGGAATGGTTACTGTAGTGATGCCACGCGAACGATTGCTTATCGTACCCCAACAAGTCTACAAAAAGAAATTCACCAGATTGTTTTAGAAGCCCAATTAGCCGCTCAAGCAGCGGTAAAACCAGGCGTCACTGCCAGTGAACTCGATCAAGTTGCCAGAAAAATCATTGAAAAAGCGGGTTATGGCGAGTTTTTCAATCATCGATTAGGACATGGCATTGGAACGAGTGTCCATGAATTTCCTTCCATTGTCACCGGTAATAACTTAGTGCTTGAAGAAGGCATGTGCTTCTCCATTGAACCAGGGATTTATTTACCTAATCAAGTAGGGGTTCGGATTGAGGATTGTGTTTACGTAACCAAAGAAGGTTGCGAAGTACTGACGCATACGCCAAAAGAATTACTCGTGATTGAAGACTAACTCACTACTAAAAAAATCCCCCGAATTGTAGCAAAGCGCGCATACAATTCGGGGGGATTTTCTTAATTCGATGGGGCGTGTTCATGTTCGTCTTCCGGGTTATTTTCTTCTAAAACTTCTTTTAACTCTTCCAATTCTTCTAAGGGAACTTCATCTAGTTCCGCTTCTGTTGGCTCTGCTTCTTCCGTAAATGCCGCCGTTAACTCAATCACAATATCTTGTGTCTCTTCTTCCTCAGCAACTTCAGTGATACCTTCAGAAAAGGCCTGCTTGATTTCTTCCAATTCTTCTTTTATTTCTGTCATCGATGCTTCTGAAAAATCGACCACTTCTTCGGCGGTTTCAGCCATATTTTCTTTTAATTGTTTAGCTAACTCTTCTAAGCGCTTGGCATAAGTGCTCATTTTTTCTTTTGCTAAATCAGCAAAGTCATGGCTCGTTTCTTTTGATACCTCTTTATAATCAGATGCTTGGTCTAGCAAATCGTCCACTTGTTTTGCTAGTTTATCTCGTAATTCTTTTCCTGATTCAGGTGCCAATAATAAGGCAGTCACCGCTGCAGCCGTTCCACCAATAAGGGCACCTAATAAAAATCCACCTTTTTTACTCATTTGAATCCTCCTCTTTTAATCTTTATTTGCTTTTTTTTCTTTCATTCGATTAATCGCTGACTGACTCACTTTTCCCAGAATACTTGCTTGAGTTGCTGTTTTACCTAACGCAGAAAAACGTGACACCATTACCCGACTCGATTGATTTAAATCTGAAACGCTCACACTTAAATCGGCAATGGCGGTAAACAATGGGTCAATTTTTTCAACTTTTTGATTCACATCTAGCAATAAAGCATTGCTTTTTACTAATAGTCCTTCAACCTCTCGTGATAAAATATCGACATCTCTTGTCACTACTTGAATCGTTTTATTTACTTCCGCCACGGTTGTCTCTGCTTTTAATAAAGTTTTACTCACTTGTAACAAAACACGAATTAAAAAAAAGACAAGTACGACAAAAGCAGTTGCGGCAATAATTGCTGCAATTTCTCCACCTGACATAGACAAACTCCCTTTCTTATTGATAAAAAAGAATTCATTACAACTAACAAAAATATTCTGCTAGGCAATGAATTCTTTTAAGTATTATTCGATTTCTTCCTTCACTGGTTCAATCGGAGGATTTTCATCGGCTAATTCCTTACCTAATTGAATAATATAATTAGTTAAATCTTCTTTGACTTCTGGATGTTTTAAGCCATACTCGATACTTGTTTTCATGAAGCCAAACTTATCTCCCACGTCATAGCGAGTGCCTTTAAATTCGTGGGCAAATACACGTTGGGTTTTATTTAAGGTATCAATCGCGTCGGTTAATTGAATCTCACCGCCAGCGCCTGGTTCTTGCTCTTCTAACACAGAAAAAATCTCTGGGGTGAGTAAATAACGACCAATAATGGCTAAGTTACTAGGTGCTTCTTTCGCTTTAGGTTTTTCGACAAAATTTTTAACATTGAATAAACCTTCTGAAACCTCTTCCCCAGGATTAATAATACCATATTTGTAGGTTTCTTCTTGGGGGACTTCCATCACCGCAATCGTTGCAGCATGCGTTTTTTCATAGTCATTCATTAATTGTTTCGTTAATGGAACGTCATCTTCCATTAAATCATCGCCTAACATTACAACAAATGGCTCGCGCCCGACAAAAGTTTTTGCTTGT
>CAYNOA010000186.1:2219-2788 GCA_964398695.1 uncultured Enterococcus sp.
CATGACCTAAGCCTAGTGGATGCTTTTGGCGAACAAAATGTAAATTAATATCGGCTGTTTCTTCGACTAATTTTAATAAATCATCTTTGCCTTTTTCTCTTAAGTTGGTTTCTAATTCTAAGTTCGCATCAAAGTGATCTTCAATCGGACGCTTGGCCTTACCAGTAATAATTAAAATATCTTCAATCCCAGATTTTAACGCTTCCTCTACGATAAATTGAATCGTTGGTTTATCTACAATCGGTAACATTTCTTTCGCCATTGCCTTGGTTGCCGGTAAAAACCTCGTTCCTAATCCCGCCGCTGGAATGACTGCTTTTCTTACTTTCATTGATTGACACCCCTTATTTAAATTCATTTTCAACTTTTCCATCGCGTAGCATGATTTCTTTCGCTGCCGCTTTGATATCTTGCCCTTCGTATAAGACGCGGTAAATCGTTTCCGTAATTGGCATTTCAACTTTTAATTGGTGTGCTAATTCTATTGCCGCTTTGGTTGTAGCGACACCTTCCACAATCATTCCCATATTGGCTAAAACTTCGTCGAGTTTTTTTCCTTGTCCAAGTAA
>CAYNOA010000186.1:2798-4357 GCA_964398695.1 uncultured Enterococcus sp.
AATTCCCGGCTCGCCAGTTTCTCGAATGAATACTCGTACATGTTACAATTAAATCACCAACTCCACTTAAGCCAATAAAAGTAAGTGGATTTGCTCCCATCGCAACACCTAAACGACTGATTTCTGCCAGACCACGAGTCATAATTGCCGCTTTGGCATTATCCCCAAACCCTAGTCCTGCAATTGCGCCGGCACCTAAAGCGATAATATTTTTTAAAGCGGCACCAGTTTCCACCCCAATCACATCATTGTTCGTATAAATACGAAAATAATCATTCATAAATAAATCTTGAACATATTGGGCCGCTTCAAGTGATTGGCTAGCCGCTGTAATCGTGGTAATATCATGGACCGCAACTTCTTCGGCATGGCTAGGTCCCGAAAGGACAATGATTTCTCGGCGCTTTTCAGCTGGAATTTCTTCTGCTAAAATTTCTGAGATGCGTTTGTGGCTACCTTGTTCTAAACCTTTAGAAGCATGAATCACATAGGGGGCCTTCTCGATTAGAGGAACCAGTTCTTGTGCCACGCTACGAATCGCTTTCGTCGGTACGACAAATAAAATTGCATCTGCTTCATGGACGGCTTCTTTTAAAGACAATGTCGCCAAAATATTATCTGGTAAGATTAATTCTGGCAAATAATGGCGGTTCGTATGTTGCGTATTAATTTCATTAATTTGATTGGCATCTTTGCCCCATAAAATAACTTCATGGCCGTTTTCTGATAAGACTTGGGCTAAAGCAGTTCCCCATGACCCTGGGCCTAAGACGGCAATTTTTTGTTTCATAATGGAAACCTCCTTAAACAAATTTGTCTTTTTTTTATGCATTCCTTTATTGTTAAATAATTGCTTGATCCGTCCCATATGAACGATTATAAGCTTTTAAATTTGGGTTGGTTTTTCGACGCCAAATGGTTAAAATAATGGCCCCAAAAAATAAGACAAGTGATAAGGCTTGAGATACTCGAATTTCGCCAAAAAGATACAGGCTATCTGTCCGCATGCTTTCAATCCAAAAGCGGCCAAAACTGTACCAAACTAAATAGGCCAACGCAATTTCGCCTTGCTTAAAGAGCTGGGTGTATTTGCGTAAAAGAATTAAAATAAGAAAGCCTATAACATTCCAAACAGATTCATATAAAAAAATCCCTCCGATGCTTGAGCAGTATATAGATTATAAAAAAGCTCATGCAGATTGTTTAATTTTTTGTCAGGTGGGAGATTTTTATGAGTTGTTTTTTGATGATGCTGTTACTGTTTCACGAGAATTAAATTTAACATTAACTAGTAGGGATAAAAACAACGATAATCCAGTTCCAATGTGTGGAGTTCCAATTGCTGTAATTGATAGTTATGTAGATAGATTAGTAGATTTAGGATATTCCGTTGCTATTATTAGCCAAGCTGAGCTTTCACAAGATGCAAAGGGAATGGTTAAAAGGAAATTAGAAAGGATAATTACTCCTGCTGTAAGATTGCTTGGTGAAAAAGAATCAGCCTCTTCTGTCGTAGCTTCTGTTTATTTTGATACGGAAAAAAATGTTTCAATTGCCTT
>CAYNOA010000187.1:0-122 GCA_964398695.1 uncultured Enterococcus sp.
ATATAAACCATCAAAATACTCAAATCGGCTGGGTTGACTCCGCTAATGCGACTGGCTTGGGCTAAAGTCGCGGGTTGGATTTTTTGGAGTTTTTGACGGGCTTCGGTTGCTAAGCCATTAAT
>CAYNOA010000187.1:132-4354 GCA_964398695.1 uncultured Enterococcus sp.
GGTCATCAGCCAGCGGGCCACGAGAACCTTTTGCTGGTTACCACCGGACAGGTTCTTGATCAGCTGGTTCATGCTCGGTGTCTTGATTGCGAGCTTCTCCTTCTGTTCCAGACAGACTTTTTCCATGGCTTTCTTAATGTAGCCTTCGTATTTAATTTGAATTTCTAGTTGCTCAATTTCTTTGGCATTTAATTCCCCATTGGCTGGAATAAAGTTTAATAAATCAACATAATTAATTTCTGGGCGACGCAACAAATCAAGGGCTAAAATGCCATCTTTTAAAGTAGCCGACCCAATTTTTTCCAAGTAAGCTTGCACTTCTTGGTTTGGTTTAATCCGGATTTCTTGCAGTCGTTGCATTTCCTTTGCAACGGCGGCTTTTTTATTGGCATAAGCGCGATATTGCTCTTCTTTTACTAAACCAATATCATGACCCATTTGGGTTAAACGCAAATCGGCATTGTCGTGACGTAAAAGTAAACGGTATTCTGCCCGAGAAGTTAATAAACGATAGGGTTCCGTCGTGCCTTTTGTGACTAAATCATCGATCATTACTCCAATATAACCATCGCTTCTTTTTAAGACGAGTGGCTCTTTACCTTGAATTTTTAAAGCGGCGTTAATACCGGCAATTAAGCCTTGGCCAGCGGCTTCCTCATAGCCACTCGTGCCGTTTGTTTGACCGGCCGTATATAAGTTTTCAATTGCTTTGGTTTCAAGTGTTGGGCGTAATTGGTGCGGAACGACCACATCGTATTCAATGGCATAGCCCGTGCGCATCATTTCCGCTTGTTCTAAACCAACGACAGAATGTAGGACTTCTTCTTGGACTTCTTCAGGTAAAGAAGAAGACAAGCCTTGGACGTAAACTTCTTCGGTGTGACGGCCTTCTGGTTCTAAAAAGAGCTGATGGCGGTCTTTGTCTGCAAAACGGACAATTTTATCTTCAATTGATGGGCAATAACGAGCCCCTACTCCTTCAACAATGCCAGTAAACATTGGCGCTCGGTGTAAGTTTGCTTGAATGATCGCATGCGTATTGGGATTGGTGTAAGTTAACCAGCAAGGAATTTGTTCGGTTAAATAGGCACTATCCGGCGTACTAAAACTAAAGTGATTGGCTGCTTCGTCTCCTGGTTGAATTTCCGTTACCGAATAATCAATCGAACTCGATTTGATGCGTGGTGGTGTCCCTGTTTTAAAACGTTCAATTTCTAAGCCCAGTTCTTTTAAATGATTCGCTAAGGCAATCGCCGGCTGTGAATTATTCGGACCAGAAGAATATTTTAATTCCCCTAAAATAATTTCCCCTCGCAAAGCCGTTCCCGCTGAGATAATGACTGCTTTAGCCCGATAGATCGCCCCAGTTGAAGTAATCACGCCTTGACAGACGCCTTCTTCAATCACTAATTCTTCGACAATACCTTGACGTAAAGTTAGGTTTGGTTCTTTTTCAATGGTATGTTTCATTTCCATCGCGTAAGCTTGTTTATCTGCTTGTGCACGTAAGGCCCGCACGGCTGGGCCTTTCCCTGTATTTAACATGCGCATTTGAATGTAAGTCTTATCAATATTTTTGCCCATTTCGCCGCCTAATGCGTCAATTTCACGGACAACAACGCCTTTAGCCGGTCCACCAATCGATGGGTTACATGGCATAAAAGCGACCATATCTAAATTTAACGTAATTAACATTGTTTTTAAGCCCATCCGGCTCGTCGCTAAGGCTGCTTCTGAACCGGCGTGACCGGCCCCTACAACGATGACATCGTAAGTTTTTGCTTCATATCTTTGCATCTTTTATTTCCCTTCTTATTTCCCTAAACAAAATTGACTAAACAATTGGGTAATTAATTCGTCTTGGACACTGTCGCCCACGACTTCACCTAAGTAATCCCAACAACGCGTCATATCCATTTGAACAAGATCAACAGGCATCCCCATTTCAATGCCACTAACCACTTCATCTAATGCTTGAACCGCCTTTTCTAACAAGGCAATGTGGCGACTATTTGAAATATAAGACGCATCTTTTTCACCGGTTGCACCGCCAAAGAATAAATCGGCAATGGCTTGTTCAAAAACATCAAAGCCCTCATTATTTAAAACCGAGATGGCAAAAAGTGGCGTTGCACCAATCAATTGCTTTAATTTCTCTTGGTCTAATTTGGCTGGTAAATCAGTTTTATTCAATAGTACAATGCGTTTACTATTGGCCGTTGCAGCAATTAATTGCTCATCTTCTGGAGATAGAACTTCATTTTGATTTAAGACTAATAAAACTAAATCCGCTTGTTCTAATGCTTTTCGACTTCTTTCGACACCGATTTTTTCCACGACATCTTGTGTTTCACGAATGCCAGCAGTATCGACTAATTTCAAGGGTACGCCACGAACGTTGACATATTCTTCAATCACATCACGCGTCGTACCAGCAATCTCTGTCACAATCGCTTTTTCTTCTTGTAATAAATGATTGAGTAAGCTTGATTTACCGACATTTGGCCGGCCGATGATGGCAGTACTTAAGCCTTCACGTAAAATTTTGCCTTGTTGCGCGGTTTGTAGCAAGGCTAAAATTTGTTGTTTGACTTGCTTGGCTTTTTCAACGAGTAATTGTGTCGTCATTTCTTCCACATCGTCGTATTCAGGGTAATCAATGTTTACTTCCACTTGTGCTAAAGTTGTTAAAATTTCTTGACGTAAAGAGCGAATTAACTGCGACAAGTTGCCATCTAATTGGTTTAGCGCTAAATTCATCGCGCGGTCCGTCTTGGCACGAATTAAATCCATTACGGCTTCGGCTTGCGATAAGTCCATGCGGCCGTTTAAAAAAGCTCGCTTGGTAAATTCGCCAGGCTCGGCTAAACGGGCCCCTTGGCGCAATAATAGTTGTAAAATTTGATTAACGACCACAATGCCGCCATGACAATTGATTTCCACCACATCTTCGCGCGTAAACGTCTTCGGTGCTTTCATCACGGAAACCATTACCTCATCGACCAGTTGCTCTTTGTCTGGATCAATTAAATGACCATAATGAATTGTGTGACTTGGGACTGTTTGTAGATTTTTTTGCCCACTTCGAAAAACTTTAGCGGCAATCGGTAGTGCTTCCTCACCGCTCAAGCGCACAATGCTAATCGCCCCTTCACCTGGTGGTGTCGAAATTGCGGCAATCGTATCAAATTCTTGAATAAATTTTGCCAATTGAACCCCTCCTAATTTTTCACACAAAAAAAGTGCCCACTCCACCCCTTAAAAAAAAGAGGTAGACGTTGCACTTTGACTGCTTGTCTGATTAAATTCTGGTCATAGGTTAGCATATTTTTCTAATCCTGACAAGTAAAATTCCTTGCTTTTGTGTACCAAATTATTTGAGATTGAATAAAAGTTTAGATTTCGACAAGCATCGATTGTTTTTTTCGTTAAAAATGCCTCAACGATATTCGGTTTGCCTCATTACTTATAATAAAAACACCTTTCCAGCATCGTACTTGACACTGCTTTCGATAGCTTAGCCTCCCAAAAAGAAACGTGCTTGTTCGTTGACTCTGATAATCACTTTAATCGTCGCTATTTTCTACCCCTTACCGCAAGAAATTTTACGCTTCGGCCTTTTTTTATTTTTTGCGAAAGTGCGTAAAGGTGGTAAAATAAAGAAGAAAAAGTGAAAAGAAAGAAGGGACCACGATGAAACATCATCAATCCATTACCGACGAGGATCCACTTGATAAAATTATCTTGTCAACTGGTAACGTCAATAAACCTTATATCGTTCGAGATATCGTTTTTGTGACCGAAAGAGTCGAAACGGATTTATTTGATCCAGATATTAACCCGAATGATCTTTTTGTCAACGTAAATCGCCAATTAAAAGAAAAAGCTTTCCAATATGGCGCCAACGCGGTCATCAACTGTGAGTTTAATTATCAGCAAGAAACCATTGACGGACGGCCTTTTTTACAAATTTTAGCCTACGGGACTGTGGTTCAATTTGTTCACTCCACCATTGGTAGTTAAGCCTTATTAGTGAAAAATCAGGGACTGTGACTTAATTTTGTCACAGTCCCTGATTGGCGAACAAATGGTGATGGAAATAGCTTCTTATTTCGGCTGTATAATATTTGGTGTTGATGGAGAAATCTCATAGAGGTTTCTCCATCAACACTTTTTTAATTTTTTTCAACAAAAAAGGCCTCAAATGGATAAAATATCGTCG
>CAYNOA010000188.1:0-968 GCA_964398695.1 uncultured Enterococcus sp.
AAATAACTAGCAATTATTGCACTTTTTTTACGGCATCACTTAAAATTTTGAAAAAGTAAAAGAGGGCCACGGTCAATAAAATATGACCAATCCCTGCCATACCAGCAATCGCTGCATGATCCGCGTAGCCTAAAACCGTCATTGTTCCATGAATCAATAACATCAATAAGGTTAGACCAACCCCCGCATTGTACAAACGATAAAACAAATTGAAATGTTTATGCGCCATAATTTGAAAGTTCTTCTCTAGTAGTAACACGATTAAAAAGAAAAACATGCCTAAAACCAAGGTGTGCGTGTGGAGTACGCTTAATTGCGTTTTACCTAAAAAGGCAAAATACTTCGTGAATTCTCGATAATATAAGCCAAAAAATAACCCCGCAATCATATAATTCCTACTTATTCTTACTAATTTTTGCATCTTCTTTCTTCCTCATCTCTCCCTTTATTTCACTTTAAAAGAATAACACGAAGAAGCGTTCCTGTCTGTTTATCTGCTCTGCTTTTTTGATTGGTTATAGTTTTAAACTATAACTCGTTATATTAACTAAGTATTACCTTGTTTCCTCATTGTTTGTTAATCTAAGAGTATCACTTATTTTACTGGAGGAATTGAATATGACAACCGAACGTTTCCAATTAGTGGGTTCACTCTTACGCCCGCAAAATTTATTAGCTTATAAAAATCAAATCGAGAAAAGAGACGATATTCAATACCCTTTCTACGAAGCCTTCCCTGGTTACCAAGAAACCGAAACGGATGAAATAAAAGCAGTGATTGCCAAACAAATTGAACAAAACATTCCTGTCGTCACAGATGGTGAGTATTCACGCTCAATGTGGCACCTTGATTTTCTTTGGGGCTTGACTGGTATCGAACGCTACATCGCTGAAAATGGTTATCCTTTTCAAGATTTTGACGGTCAAACGTTTGAAACGCGCAAAGATATCGGTTTACGTATCACCGC
>CAYNOA010000188.1:1067-2564 GCA_964398695.1 uncultured Enterococcus sp.
ACAAACAAGTCGCCGAACAAGCGGGTGATACGGAAGTAAAAATCACTGTTTTTGGCGCCGCTCATGCGTTTACAGAATTATCAGTATTCAATCAAGTGGTGGGTGAGGACCAAATCTATGCAACACCTGAAGACTTAAAGGCCGGTTTAGTGCAAGCCTATAAAGAATTTTTAACCGAATACAAAGAAGTCGGCGGAAAAATTGTCCAATTTGATGACTGCCTTTGGGAAATGTTTTCCGATGACAATGAGCATGGGGTTTATAATCCAGCCGAAGTCAGTTTAGAAGATTTAGCCGATGCTTTTGTGGCGATTAATAATGAAGTGGCTGATTTTGGTCATGAACTGGGGTTAAAAGTTTGGACACATAACTGTCGCGGTAACTACGAAAGCCGCCATGCATCGGGGGGTTCTTACCAATCGATTGCCGAGAAATTTTTACGCGACCAACGCTATGACCGCTTCTTCTTGGAATGGGACGATGAACGTGCCGGTGAACTTTCTGCCCTTGCGGTTTTACAAGAACGCCCGGAAGTCGAAGTCGTTTTAGGTTTACTTTCAAGTAAAACGAGTCACTTAGACGAAGAAAAACGTGTCTATCAGCTCCTTGAAAAAGCGAGTGAAATTTTACCAAAAGAACGTTTGTATTTATCACACCAATGCGGCTTTGCTTCTTGTGATTGCGGAAACCATTTAAGTACCGATCAACAATGGGCAAAAATTGAACAAGGACAAGAAATCGCGAAGAATTTTTGGGGCTAAATTTCCTGTTTTAAAAAAACGGATGACCCTACTTGAAAGTTTCGTTTTGAAGCAAGCGCTGCGATGAAATCTTGATTGACTTGACTGAAATTCATTGATTTTGACAGTCTAGCTTTTCGCCGAAGACTGTTTGCCGTGTTTGCCAATACCGTTGTCATATTTTATTTTTTAATTCAACCCAAGGTCAACCTCTCTGTAGTCGGTTGACCTCGTCATTGAATGGAAGATCATTTGGGATTTTTCTAGTTGAATTAAAACAAAAAAATAACCCTCGCCTAACGACTCTCTTTGTTAAGCAAGGGTTATTTTTTATTCGTCCATTTCAAGTAGCTCATTTGTTTCTAAATCGTAAGTAAACGCTATCGTACGATTTCCAAAATGAACAGCGATTTCCAATTCAAAGCGTCCGTCATCATATTCTGCTTCCCATTCCCCTAGCGTACCATTTGTAACTTGGGCCAAAGCTTGCTCGACTAAGTTGGGAATATTTAGAATTAACTCACGAGTTAAGGCCATTTTCATTTGGTCTTTTGAGTGACTTGTTTTTTCTTCCTTACGTACAATTTCACCAGATACCGGATGAATGTCTAACTCAATCTTTTGATTGGTAGATTCAACGATTCCATCCACTTCATAGACAAAGCCATGCGTGGAATCATCATCCAGCCCAAATGAATAAATACGTAAGTCAGGGTAACTTGCCAGAACGCGTTCATAAACATCAATTGGTTCAAGT
>CAYNOA010000188.1:2664-4336 GCA_964398695.1 uncultured Enterococcus sp.
ACGTAAGTCAGGGTAACTTGCCAGAACGCGTTCATAAACATCAATTGGTTCAAGTATGATGTCGTTCACTGCGATTTTTCCTGAAAGAGGCGCTTGACTCTCAGGAACTACTAACGTGGTTTCAGTCGTTTCTAGATTTGCTGATAAGGTCTGCGACGGGCTTGATTGCGTAGTTGTTCCCTCTGGTTTCATAGAGGTCGTTTTACAAGCGGCCAGTGATAACAGTGCGATAAATAAGAAATAGCTTTTTTTCAATTCATCCGCCCCCTCTTTGTCTTTCTTTTAGTATAGAGGATTCTAGGTAGAATGTCGAAGAAGTAGGGGCTGATTAGGGATTCTTAACTTCTTAGCCCGCGACCTTTGCTCACTAAATAATAGGTAGTAGAGTAAAGCACTAGAATAAATAAAACAAGAACTGCTAATGATAATTGAATCGAAACATCCTTCATCCCTAAAAAACCATAGCGAAAACCTGAAATCATATAGACAATCGGATTGATTTTAGAAACGGCTTGCCAAAAGGGCGGTAACATTGAAATTGAATAAAAAACCCCACCTAAATACGTTAACGGTTGTAAAACAAACGTTGGTACTATCGAGACATCGTCAAAAGATTGCGCAAAAACCCCATTGATTAAGCCCGCTAATGAAAATAACATTGCTGTCAGTAGTAAGGTCAAAATGACCATCAACCAAGAGTGCACCTGTAAGGGGACAAAAAGCAACGAAACAAGCGTCACCAATGAGCCGACCAATAGACTACGCCCCATACCTCCGAGCACAAATCCCCAAATAATCACATGCGTTGGTACGGGCGCAACTAGTAGTTCCTCAATATTTTTTTGGAATTTTTGCGAAAAGAAAGAAGAAGAAACATTCGCATAAGAACTCGTAATCGCCGACATCATAATTAAGCCTGGCACGATAAATTCCATGTAAGAAAAGCCCCCCATATCCCCAATTCGTCCACCAATCATCTTACCAAAAATAACAAAATAGAGTGACGTGGTAATGACCGGTGGAACGAGTGTTTGAACCCAGATTCTTAAATAGCGATTGGTTTCTTTCACCACTAGACTTTTTAAAGCCGTAAAATAAAGACTAAACATTTTTTTCCTCCAACGAATGGTTTTCTTCGGTAATTTTCAAAAAGAGCTCTTCTAAACGATTGGACTTATTGCGCATTGATAAAACTTTTACCCCTTGTTCACTCAACTGGCGAAAAACTTCATTCAACCCTTGATTGCGCTCGACTTCTACCGCTAGTGTGGACTCATCTTCAAAAGTCGTTTTATAGCCTACAATTTCCAGTTCTTGCGTCGAATGATCTAAGTCGAAAATAAAGGTTTCAGATTGAAGTTTCGCTAAAAGTTCCTTCATACTCGTGTTTTCAATGAGCTCACCGGATTGAATAATTCCAATATTACGACAAAGCATCTCAGCTTCTTCTAAGTAATGCGTGGTCAAAATAATCGTCGTCCCTTGCTCATTTAGCTCGCGTAAAAAATCCCACATCTCGCGTCTTAGTTCAATATCAACCCCAGCAGTTGGTTCATCCAAAATCAGCAAACGCGGTTCATGCATCAAGGCCCGGGCAATCATTAATCGCCGCTTCATCCCACCTGAGAGCATTCGTGCTCGGACATGGCGTTTTTCCCACAAATTCGATTGT
>CAYNOA010000189.1:0-1081 GCA_964398695.1 uncultured Enterococcus sp.
TTTCTCAGTGTTCTTTTTAGTTGGAAGAACTTCTCCACGATAGATCCACACTTTAACTCCTAGTTTTCCGTATGTTGTATCTGCTTCTTCCCATGCGTAATCAATATCCGCACGTAATGTATGAAGTGGAACAGTTCCTTCAGAGTATCCTTCGCTACGAGCAATATCTGCACCGTTTAAACGACCTGACACTTGTGTTTTGATTCCTTTAGCGCCAGCACGCATTGTGCGTTGGATGGCTTGTTTTTGTGCACGACGGAATGCTACACGACCTTCTAATTGACGTGCAATTCCTTCGCCGACTAATTTCGCATCTAAATCTGGTTTTTTGATTTCTACGATGTTGATGTGTACTTTCTTACCAGTTAATTTGTTTAATTCTGTTCTTAGGTTTTCGACTTCAGATCCACCTTTACCGATAACCATACCTGGTCTAGCTGTATGAATTGAAATGTTTACGCGATTTGCGGCACGTTCAATTTCAACAGTTGACACAGCGGCATCAGCAAGTTTTTTAGCGATGAATTTGCGAATTCTTAAATCTTCGTGTAAAAAGTCTGCATAATCTTTTTCTGCATACCATTTTGCATCCCAGTCACGGATGATGCCTACACGCATTCCAATTGGATGTACTTTTTGACCCACTGAATGTCCCTCCTTATTTTTCTGATACGACTACCGTAATATGACTTGTACGTTTGTTGATTGGAGAAGCTGAGCCTTTTGCACGTGGACGGAAACGTTTCATGGTTGGTCCTTCGTTTACAAATGCTTCAGAAACGACTAAGTTCTCAACATCTAAGTCAAAGTTATTTTCTGCGTTAGCGATTGCTGACATCAATACTTTCTCGATGATTCCAGCTGCTTTATTTGGTGTAAATTTTAAGATTGCAATTGCTTCTGCAACGTTTTTCCCTCTAATTAAATCAATAACAAGGCGTGATTTGCGAGGAGAAACGCGAACTGTTTTAGCAGTTGCTTTCGCTGATGTAATTTGTTCTGCCATCTGTATATCCTCCCCTCAGATTAACGTCTTGTTTTCTTATCATCGGCTACGTGTCCGCGATAAGTTCTTGTTGGT
>CAYNOA010000189.1:1091-4298 GCA_964398695.1 uncultured Enterococcus sp.
GATGTAAACAGGTACATGTTTACGTCCATCATAGACAGCAATAGTAAATCCGATAAAACTTGGGAAGATTGTTGAACGACGTGACCAAGTTTTAATAACTTTTTTCTTTTCAGCGCCTAATTGTGCTTCAACCTTTTTCATCAAATGGTCATCGACAAAAGGCCCTTTCTTTAAACTACGACCCATGGTGAACCTCCTCTCAAAATGTGCAACACATGGTTAATGTAATTATTATCATTACGACGACGAACGATAAGTTTGTCTGATTTTGCTTTCTTGTTACGAGTTTTCATACCAAGAGCTGGTTTACCCCAAGGAGTAAGAGGACTCTTACGTCCGATTGGTGCTTTACCTTCACCACCACCGTGTGGGTGATCATTCGGGTTCATTACGCTACCACGAACAGTTGGGCGTTTACGCATCCAACGAGAACGACCGGCTTTACCGATGTTGATTAATTCGTGTTGTTCGTTACCAACTGAACCAACAGTTGCACGACATGTCGCTAAGATCATACGAACTTCGCCAGAGTTTAAACGAATTAAAACATATTTACCTTCTTTACCAAGTACTTGAGCACTTGTTCCAGCTGAACGGATTAATTGTCCGCCTTTACCAGGTTTTAATTCGATGTTGTGGATAACAGTACCCACTGGAATGTTTGCTAATGGTAGTGCGTTTCCTACTTTAATATCTGAATCTGGTCCAGAAACGATTGTCATTCCTACTTCTAAGCCTTTTGGTGCTAAGATGTAAGCTTTAACCCCATCTTCGTAGTGAACTAACGCGATGTTAGCAGAACGGTTTGGATCATACTCAATCGTTTTAACAAGCGCAACAACGTTATCTTTGTTACGTTTGAAATCGATTAAACGGTATTGACGTTTGTGACCGCCACCTTGATGGCGAACAGTAATGCGTCCGTTGTTATTACGACCGGCATGGTTTTTTAATGGCGCCAATAAAGATTTTTCTGGTTTTGAAACGGTAATTTCTGCAAAATCAGAAGCTGTCATATTACGGCGACCATTTGTAGTAGCTTTATACTTTTTAATTGCCACGTCTTTTTCCCTCCTATGTTAATAATGTCCGGGTATCAGCTTATTCAGCTGAGAAAAATTCGATTGCTTTTGAATTTTCAGTTAAAGTCACAATAGCTTTGCGACGTTTTTTCGTATATCCTGCATATTTACCAACGCGTTTAAATTTAGGACGCACGTTGATGATGTTTACGTTTTTCACTTTCACATCAAAAGCTGCTTCAACAGCTTGTTTCACTAAAGTTTTGTTTGCGCGAGTATCTACATCAAAAGTGTATTTTTTCTCGTCCATTGCAAGCATTGATTTTTCAGTGATCACTGGGCGTTTAATTACGTCTAATAAGTTCATTATGCAAGCACCTCCTCAATTTGAGTAAGAGCAGTTTGTGTTACTAAGACTTTATCGTTTGATACCACATCTAAAACACTTACGTTGTTTGATGCAACCACAGAAACGTTTGGTAAGTTACGTGCAGATAAAGCTGCAAAATCGTTACCTTCTTCTAATACGATCAAGACTTTCTTATCGATTGATAAGTTAGCAAGCACTTGTTTGAATTCTTTTGTTTTTGGTGCGTCAAAGCTTAAAGCATCAACTACAACCAATTTGTTTTCAGCAACTTTTTCTGACAAAACAGATTTGATTGCTAAGCGACGAACTTTTTTAGGAAGTTTGTAGCTGTATGAACGAGGAGTTGGTCCAAAGACAATTCCTCCTCCACGCCATTGTGGTGAACGAATTGAACCTTGACGCGCACGTCCAGTTCCTTTTTGACGCCATGGCTTACGGCCACCGCCACGAACAGCACTGCGGTTTTTCACTGCGTGTGTTCCTTGTCTTAATGAAGCACGTTGCATGATGATTGCATCGAAAACAACTGATTCATTTGGTTCGATTCCGAAGATTCCTTCGTTTAAAGTGATTTCGCCAATTTGGCTACCATCTTGTTTAAATAATGCTACATTCGGCATTCCTTAGTTCCTCCTTTCTTCCTATCTAATTATTTAGCCTTCACAGCTGATTTAATAGTAATCAATGATTTTTTCGCTCCAGGAACGTTTCCTTTGATTAGGATTACGTTGCGTTCAACATCCACACGCACGATTTCCAAGTTTTGGATTGTGATGCGGTTGCCACCCATACGGCCAGCAAGTTTTTTGTTTTTGAACACGCGGTTCGGTGCAACTGGTCCCATTGATCCAGGACGACGGTGGTAACGAGAACCGTGAGCCATTGGTCCACGTGATTGTCCGTGGCGTTTAATAACCCCTTGGAATCCTTTACCTTTTGAAGTACCTGTAACGTCAACAATGTCTCCAGCTTGGAACACGTCAACTTTAATTTCTGTTCCTACTTCTAAGCCCTCAAGCTCAACATTCTTGAATTCGCGAATGAAGCGCTTAGGAGCCGTGTTTGCTTTTGCAACATGACCTTTCGCAGGTTTGTTACTTAAAACTTCACGCATATCTTGGTAACCAACTTGTACAGCTTCGTAACCATCGTTTTCGATTGTTTTCAATTGTAACACCACGTTAGGTGTTGCTTCAACAACAGTTACGGGAACCAATTTACCATCTTCAGTGAAGATTTGTGTCATGCCAATCTTTTTTCCTAAGATTCCTTTGGTCATGATTGTACCTCCATTTTATATAGTAGAAATTATAGTTTGATTTCGATATTCACACCTGATGGTAAGTCAAGCTTCATTAAAGCATCAACTGTTTTTGGTGTTGGGTTCACAATGTCGATTAGACGTTTGTGTGTACGCATTTCGAATTGTTCGCGTGAATCTTTGTATTTATGTGTCGCACGGATAACAGTGTAAAGACTACGTTCTGTTGGTAACGGAATTGGACCAGACACGCTAGCACCAGTTCTTTTTGCAGTTTCTACGATTTTATCCGCTGATTGGTCTAAAATACGGTGTTCATACGCTTTTAAACGGATACGAATTTTTTGTTTTGCCATTATTTTCCCTCCTCGCCTATTTAAAAAGTAGACATAGCTCCACGAAAATTTTTCCGTCACGCTCGTCCATGGCAAAGCGTCCGGGCGTGTCGCAACCTCTCGTTTCTTAGCCGGTAAAAAATTCTTTTTACCAATGTGTTCACTACTTAATGTAAACAGCACCTGTATGATTATATTATGGATGAAAAAAAATAGCAA
>CAYNOA010000190.1:0-4243 GCA_964398695.1 uncultured Enterococcus sp.
AACAACTAAAGATTTTTCTGGGTTGTGTTGTTGATCAATTGTGATATTTCCTGTAACCCCCGCAAAGTCTTTAATTTCTGATAAACCTTTCGTAATTGACGCGGAATCAAACGCATTTTGGTCTTCGATTGCTTGCTTTAACATAAACATTGCATCATAAGCCAAAGCATTAAAAGTTGACGGTTCTTTGCCATATTTTTCTTTAAAAGCTGCGACAAAAGGTTCAACCGTATCATTTGCTGGAGCTAAAGTTGAAAAGTGCCCCGTATAAAAGACATTTGATACATTTTCAGCACCCGCTAATTGAATCATTTTTTCATCACCAAAACCATCTGCCCCAATAATTGGTTGCGTAATTCCTAATTCACGTGCTTGTTTAATAATCAAGCCCGCTTCTTCATAATAACCTGGAATATATAGGACATCAAAATCACTATTCTTAACTTTGGTTAAAATCGCTTGGAAGTCTTTATCACCTGTTGTGAAGTTTTCTTCCATTACAATATTGCCTTTAAATTCACTTTTGAATGCCTTACTTAAACCAATTGCATAATCACTTGAATTGTCACCTAAAATTACCACATTTTGCGCCTTCAATTCATCTTGCGCATATTTCGCTAAAATAACGCCTTGGAAGCTATCTTGGAAACAAGAACGGAAAACATACTCCTGTACTTTATCGCCATTTAAAGTGACCGCATCGTCTGTACCAGAAGGTGTAATTACTGGTATTTGCGCTTTTGTAATATTCGGAATCGTCGCTTTCGTAGCACCTGAAGTTGCTGGACCAATAATGGCTACAACTTTGTCATTCGTTGCTAAACTTGCTGCGACACTTGCGGCTTCATTGTTATCTGATTTATTGTCTTTTATAACTAGCTCCACTTGTTTATCTAAGATACCGCCTTCAGCATTGATTTTTTCAACCGCTAGCTCAATTCCTTCTTTTTCTTGAATACCATAACCAGCTGTTCCACCGGATAATTCAAGGTTTAAACCAACCTTAATCGTATCGCCTTGCTCTTTACCGCTATCAGCACTTGGACCACCTGTTGGCCCTGCACTACACGCAGCTAATAAAAACGCACCAGCAAATAAGAATAACATTTTCTTTTTCATAAAATTGCCCCCTTTTATTTCGTGAATATGCTACTCAATATACCGAAATTCGTTACCTTTGTCAATGAATTTTCAGAATATTTTATAAATTCATTCATTTCAAAACTTTGCTTGATTAATTACGTCTTTTTGAATCGTTTTCATAGGTTGAATTACGCGTGACAGCGTTTTCAATTATATGTTAGTTAAAACTCATAGTAATTGCTCCCTCCTCTTTCTTTTGTTTTAAAAAAGCAAGCATTTCTATTTAGTACATTTAGAAATGCTCGCTACTATAAAACTCCAAAAAATAAGATTCATTTTCTACGATAAGTATAACTTGGTTTTTCTTGATCATTTGTATTTCTTTTTAATGAGAAATTTATTGGAACATAATCAATGCCACCTTTAACAAAAGGATGACAACGAAGAATTCGCATCGTCCCCATTAACGTCCCCTTGAAACTGCCGTGTACCTTGATTGCTTCAATAGTATAACTCGAACAAGTCGGATAATAACGACAACTTGGAGGAAATAAAGGCGATATAAAGCGTTGATAACCTTTAATCAATTGAATTAAAATCTTTTGCATAAAAAGCCTTCTTTCTTTCCTTAATATACCTTTGAACGCATTTTTTGACAAGAAAAACGACTAATATTCCTAACCTGTCTTAAAACATCTTATCAAAAAAACTACCATTTGCCTTTTCGCTAAAAAACGAGATGAAAGAAGCCACTTCTGGCGCCCCGTTTGTTCATAAAGAAGGGACTGTGACAATAATAAAGTCACAGTCCCTTATAACCATTTATTTAAGAAATTTCATTAAGTTTGTCCATAAATTCCCATTAAATACCGCCATGGGTTCCCCATTACCTATCACACCATAACCAATCATTAAACCCATCATAAACAATAAAAAAATGAGGAGTACAAATACTAGTAATCGGATGAAAGAATACACAATATAACGATTCATCATTTCAAACTCCTCTTCTTAAATTGAAGTCTGCTGAAATACTTTTACAGAGGTTGGCTCATTTGTAACTCGTTCAACATTGGCTCCTAATTTTTGTAATTTTTTATGAAATTGATAATAGCCTCGATCCAAATATTTCAAATTCCGGACACGAGTTAATCCATTTGCGCGAAGACCTAATAAAATTAAGGCTGCTGCTGCGCGTAAATCAGTAGCATAAACAACGCTGCCTTGTAAGGCCTGACTTCCGCCAAAAATAGCCGTATTCCCATCAATTTTCACATCTAGATTCATTCGACGCATTTCTTCCAAATGTTGGAAACGATTTTCAAAGACCGTCTCACAAATGACATTCATTCCATCTGAAACGGCTTGAATTGCCGTCATTTGCGCTTGCATGTCTGTTGGGAAACCCGGGTGAGGCATCGTTTTCACTTCGATTGCTTTTAAATTTTCTGGTCCAACCACACGAATTCCAGCTTCTTCTTCAATCACGTCAACCCCCATTTCGATAAGTTTTGAAATTAAAGGTCGATTGTGTTCTGCAATCGCATCTTCAATTAATACATTACCTTTGGTCATTGCTGCAGCCACCATAAAAGTCCCTGCCTCAATTCGGTCTTGAACAATACTGTGCATCACACCAAATAAACGTTCTACCCCTTCGATTCGAATGGTTTCCGTTCCTGCTCCATGGATTTTTGCGCCCATTTTATTTAAGATATTTGCTAAATCAACAATTTCTGGTTCACGGGCAACGTTATCAATAATCGTTACACCTTTTGCTTTGACAGCAGCCATCATAATATTTTGAGTAGCACCCACACTTGGAAAGTCTAGATAAATATTACTACCAATCAGTTCCGGGGCAATGGCTTCAATATACCCTTCTTTTTGAATAATCTTTGCCCCCAAAGCTTCAAATCCTTTTAAATGTAAGTCAATTGGTCTTTTACCAATCGCACAACCACCGGGCATCGCCACTTTGGCGTGACCATTTCGAGCTAACAGTGGTCCCATCACAACAATTGATGCGCGCATTTCACTTACATATTCATAAGGTGCTTCAATCGCCAATGGTTGCTCAGCATTAATCGTCACCTTTTTTTCATTTTGATTAAAAGTAATTTTAGCATTTAAATGATGAATCACCTGATTCATCGTTAAAACATCGGAAAGTATTGGCACGTTTTCTAAAATCGTTGTTCCTTCTTCGGCCAATAGACTAGCTGCTAAAATAGGAAGCACAGCATTTTTTGCTCCTTCAATTTTCACGGTTCCTTTTAATGGATTACCACTTTGAACGATAATCTCTTCCATTTTGTTCCCTCCAAATAAAACATTAAACAGACTATTTAATACAAATAATAATGATATTATAGCACGACTTTTTATTAAGACGTCATTCTTTTTCTTTCGTTAGAAACCAACCATAAAAAGATTCTTACATAGAATGATTAATTCTAAAAAAAACGAACTGACAATATAGCCAATGGCCGTCGAAACTAAAGCCAGTACCATTCGAATTTGAGCGACTTGGTTGGCTTTGAAAAAAGTCTCTAAACGGATTGAGCCTAATGCCCAAAAAGTCAAATAAATAAAGATAAAATGGCTAGTGATTCGAATAATAACGTCAATACCGAACACTTGCATAAAACCAACTCCCTTATTTTCATTTGTATCATACCATAAATAAAGCGATTATAAAGGCTTTTTTTGAAAATTCTTTTTGTTTTCAAAAAAATAACAAGGGTAACTTAAATAAAGACTAAGTTTCCCTTGCTATTTTAAATGATTAATAATGTTTCGACACATTGATTCGATTAATTGCGCGGTGTAAAGCAACCGTTGCCCGACGTAGTTCGTCGATATCCTCATGCGCTTTGGCCTCAGCAATTAACTCTTCTGCTCGTCTTTTGGCTCTTTGAGCTCGCGGTACATCAATATCTCGCTCACGTTCTGCGCTATCGGCGATAATGGTGACTACGTTGTCCCGTACTTCTAAAATTCCCCCATTGACTGCAATCCAATCGACATGAGTATCGGAATCAATCCGCTTCACACGAACTTCATCAATTGAAAGGGGAGCAATTATCGGTGCATGTCTAGGTAAAACTCCTAAATCACCATCTGGCGTTCTCGCAACAACTTTATTGGCATGGTGCTC
>CAYNOA010000191.1:0-4161 GCA_964398695.1 uncultured Enterococcus sp.
CTAGTACAAGCATGAAATGAAGTAGATAATATAGAACCGATTTATGAATTTTTAGGGCCAGCGATTCTAGATTTATTGACACAAGGATCGGGGAGTTTACTGTCTTTTTCAGCGATTTTAACGATGTGGTCTGCTAGCGTAAGTATGAATGCTTTACAACTGGCTTTAAATAAAGCTTATGGGGTAAACAATCGGGAAAACTTCGTGATTGTACGAATTGTGTCGGTTCTGACCGTCTTTGTTTTACTCATTGCCATTGTTGGTGTCACCGTTGTCGTTGGAGCTGGAAAACTCATTTTAGAGCGCCTACAACCGATTTTTTTGTTTTCAGATGATTGGATTTCAACCTTTCAAACAATTAAATGGCCATTAACAGTCGGTGCATTAATCATTTTAATGACTGTGATTTATACGGTGATTCCCAATGTTAAAGTGCACGCGCGTTCGATTTTTCCAGGTGCACTTTTTGCAACCGTTGGCTGGATGTTATTATCGCAAGGATTTGGTCTTTATGCGCATTATTTTGCGGCACGTTTAAGTGCCTATCAAATTATTGGGAGTTTTATCGTTTTAATGTTATGGCTCAATTTTGCGGCCATGATTATTGTTTTGGGCGGCATTATTAATGCCGTGGTTGAGGAATTTGTCTACGGGCAAATTGAAGAACGGCGCGGTCCGATGAAGCATTTATCCGTAAAAATTAAAAGATTTTGGCAGAAATAAACCGGTTGGCAAAGAGTAATCTTGCCAACCGGTTTATTTTGTTATGATTGCGTGCATTCTTTTATACAAAAAATTAAGATAGTTGTTAAACATTATAAAACAACATGTTATTTAAATATGAATTGGCTCTTTTTATATTTAAAAATCATGGTAAAATGAAATGGTTCACAAATGAAAGGATGGAAATTTTATGAAAAAAATCTTACTTGGCTTTTCAGCAATGCTCTTATTTTCTTTGAGTGCTTGCGGAAATGAAACGAAAAAGGCAGAAAGCGAGATACCAACGGCAAACCAAACACAAACAAGGCAAGAAAGCATCGTGCCATTAACAATTGGTGTGATGCCCTCGATGGATAATATGCCTTTGATTATCGCCCATGAACAAGGGTTTGATCAAAAACATGGGGTGGATTTACAAATTGAAGCATTCAAATCAGGGAAAGACCGTGACGCGGCCTTTCAAGCAGGCACGGTTGATGGAATTAATGCCGATTTAATTGCAATTGCGACTTACTTGCAAGGCGGTATGGACGTTAAAATTACGAGTGCCACCCAAGGACAATTTGATTTTATCGGGGCGAAAGAGATTCAAAGCATCACCGATTTAGCCGGCAAAGAAGTGGTAATTTTAAAAAATCAAGGACCAGAATTTGTGGCAGAAAAACTTTTAGAGCAAGCGGGGTTGACTCCTGACGCGGTTCAAATGGTTGAAGTCCCACAAGTGCCTGCACGTGTCGAATTGCTAAATAATAATCAAGCGAGTGCCGCGATTTTACCTGAGCCTTTTGTCACGATGACGATGGCGCAAGGGATGCATAACTTAGGTTCGACACTTGATTTAGGGATTAATTTATTTGCACTGACCTTCACCCAAACCGTGATTGACGAAAAAACGACCGCCATTAAAGGGATGTATGCGGCTTATAACGATGCGGTTGAATGGATGAATACCCATGACCAAGCGGAATATATGCAATTGTTTATTGATGAAATTGGTTTTCCAGCGACATTAAAAGAACAAATTCAAGTGCCAACCTATCAAAAAGCTTTCCAAACGAAAGAAACGGACCTTCAAACTGCTTTTACTTGGGCAAGGCAAAAAGGATTGCTTGAAAAAGAAATTGCGACAAAAGATGTTTTAAGCCATGTCTATTTTGAGTAAATCACTAGAGATGAAAGAGGTCTCCTACCAAGTGGACAAGCAAGAAATTTTAAGTCAAATCAACTTGCAGTTAGGTGACGGGAAAATTTATAGCTTGATTGGACCTTCGGGCGCGGGTAAAACGACGTTACTGGAATTGATGGCTGGTGTTAAAAAAGCAACTAGTGGCACGATTTTATTTGCACAAGCCCCAATCAAACAAGCGACGGTTTCGCTCGTTCCACAAGATTATGGTTTATTGCCTTGGCAAACGGTCGAGCAAGCGGTATTTACCGCGGCTAAAATTAGCCGCAAGCGATCATTGACGAACAATGAAAAAGATCAGATTACCCATTGGTTACAGGAGATGGCGCTAAATTCACATTTGAAAAAATACCCCAATCAGCTCAGTGGGGGACAAAAGCAACGCGTGGCGATTGCCCGTGGTCTTGCTTCTCAGGGAGATTTTTTATTAATGGATGAACCTTTTTCAGCGCTGGATGCATTTACGCGTGAAAAAGCGCAACAATTATTTTTAACTTGTTGGCAAGACAAGCAGCCGTTGACGGTATTTGTCACGCACGATATTGAAGAGGCCGTTTTATTAGCGGATGAAATCATTGTGTTAGGGGCAAATCCTGGTCAAATTAAAACACGCATGACTAGTCCGTTTGCGGATAAATTTGCCTTCAGTCAAAATCGCCAATCACTGAAACTTTTTGAAGCAATTCAGAGGTTAAGGAAGGAAATCGAAAGATGAAACAAAAAAAATGGTCACGTCTAGTGGGTGGTGGCGGTGCCCTGCTTCTTTTTCTTGTCGTTTGGCAGGTCAGTGCCCACTTGCTCAATAAGTCGCTATTACCAAGTCCGGTAGTCGTATTGGCACGGTTTCCCTACTTATTAGAAAAGCAGTTGTTTCTTCATCTAGAAGCGAGTTTACTACGGGTTTTTCTAGGCCTTTTCTACGCACTTAGCTTGGGCCTTTTTAGTGGGTTATTCATTGGTCGTTTTCCCAAAGGGCGGGCCTTTTTTGATTCACTGATTTATTTAACCTACCCGATTCCTAAAATGGCCCTTTTACCAATGGTCATGTTACTTGGTGGCCTAGGGAATACGTCAAAAGTGGTGATGATTTTTTTAATCGTTTATCCACAAGTAACCATTGCCGTACGAGACGCTATTCGTCAAATCCCGCCAGCTTACTATACGGTTTATCAAACGATGCAAGCCAGTCGTTGGCAGCAATTGTATCAAATTACGCTACCAGCAACAGTTCCTAGCCTTTTAAGTGCGACGCGAATTTCACTCGGTACGGCCTTATCCATTTTATTTTTCACGGAAAATTATGGGACCGAATATGGGATGGGCTATTTCATTATGGATTCTTGGACGCGAATGGATTATCCGGCGATGTATGGCGGTATTTTGGTTTTAAGTGGGGTAGGAATTAGCTTGTTTTTAATTTTGGATTTGATTTCTTGGTGGGCTTGTCAGTGGCAACGAACCAATGAAATAACCTAATTTTTCAACGGTGATTGACAGGCACCGGTCAGATTGTCTATACTTTATCTATGAAAAGCTTTTCATAAAAGGAGAATAAAAAATGCCACAAGTTAAAAGCGAAGAAAGAAAAAATGTAGGAACCGTTTATACGCTATACAATGATAACCAAGTCGAAGTTTCTGTGATTGCTGATGGTGCGCGACTTTATGAATGGTTGATTTTAGTCGATGGGCAAAAACGTGATTTAGTCGTGGGGTATGAAAGCCTCGTAGATCATCAAAAATCTCGTTATTTTGGGGCCACAATCGGACCGGTTGCTGGTAGAATTGCAGGCGCGACATTTGTCATTGATGGAAAAAGCTATCAAAGTGAAGCCAATGAAAAAGGCAATACATTACATGGTGGTTCGACCGGTTATGATACAAAAAAATGGCAAGCAACCCCCTTTGAAAATGAAACAGAAGCCGGTGTGGTTTTTTCATATGCCGCAAAAGATGGGGACGGGGGCTTTCCAGGTAACGTACAAGTCGAAGTCACCTATGCTTTAAATCAAGACAATGCGTTGCGCCTAACTTATCAGGCGACGACGGATCAAGCGACCTTGTTTAATTTAACCAATCATGGTTACTTTAATTTAACGGGTCGAGCCGACGAAGCCATCGACACGCATTACTTACAAGTCAATGCCAAGCAAGTAGCTCAAACAAATGAAGATGTCACGACAACCGGGGAAGTCATTTCAGTAAGTGGGACAAAATTTGATTTTACTAAAGAAAAACAAATTGGCGCAACTT
>CAYNOA010000192.1:0-2974 GCA_964398695.1 uncultured Enterococcus sp.
CCGAATCACTGACCTCAATTGTCGCATTCGTCAGCGTCAGGGTATAGGGCGTGGTTGACGTGTCGAGCGTCGCTGTGCCACCTCCACAGGCCATGGTCAAACTGGCACTTGTAAAGTGTTCACCCTTCACCGAAACGCCGTAGACCTCCACCGCCAGCACAACTGTTGGAAAGAGCGCCATCGCCATGCACAGGCACAGCAGAATTGCCAATAATCGTTTTTTCATTTTTCACTCTTTTCCAATAAAAAAGCCAAAATCCTCGGCTTTTTTATTACATTTTTTATTTTTTTTAAGGAGTAGAGACCACCAGAACATCACAAGGGGCTTTACGAATGACATAGCTCGCGACACTGCCAATCATCATTTTTTCTAATTGGTTTAAGCCGGACTGCCCCACCATAATTAAGTCAATTTTGTGTTCACGAGGTAATTCAGATGCAAGCAAATTTTTCGGTTGTCCGTAGGTTAGAATTTTTGTAACTGCCGAAAAATCGACGGATTTGGCATAAGCGACACATTCATCGAGTAATTGATTTTTCCGGTTACTTTCTTCTTCTAAGAAAGTTTCCCCCACTGGGTACATCCCCATAATCGTCGGTAACTGTTGTTCAATAATCGCCGCCACAAAGACTTCCCCCTTGTTTCGGCGGGCCACTTCAACCGCTTTTTTGAACGCTTCAAAAGCATGATCAGACCCATCCACACCTACTAAAACGCGCTTGTACGTTTGTTCCATAGTGTTCACACTCCCAAATTATTTATTTGTTGGTAAATTTTGGACAAAACTTTGAATTTCTTCTTTGGTTTTACGATTTTTATTGACAAGACGGCCAAGCTCTTGTCCATCTTTAATCGCAATAAAGCTCGGGATACCAAAAATGCCCCATTCGACACAAACATCAATGAACTCATCACGGTTCACCTCAACCCATTGAAAGGCTGGAAATTCTGCTTCTAATTCTGGAATGACTGGGTGAATAAAACGACAATCGCCACACCACTCCGCCGTAAAGAAAAAGATACTTTGACCTTTCTCCACATAAGTTGCTAATTCTTCTAAACTTTTTGGAATAATCATGATTTACATCCTTTATTTTTATTTCCCGGCAATAATTGTTTCAACGGTTGATTTATCTAAGCCTTTTAAGACTTGGATTAACATTTCACGGGCTGCTTCAAAATCTTTGATACTAAACATGGTTTGATGTGTATGGATATAACGACCAGGTACGCCAATTACTGTACTTGGCACCCCTTCATTTGAAGTATGAGTCGCTGTTGCATCCGTCCCACCTTTAGAAACAAAGTATTGATAAGGAATATGATGCGTCTCGGCCGTATCTAAAATAAACTCTTTCATTTTTGGTAGCATAATCATGCCTGGGTCAAAGATACGTAATAAAGTCCCTTCACCCAAATGACCAAACGTGCCAGTTTTTGTTACGGTATCATCCGCTGGTGAGCAGTCTACCGCAAAAAATAAATCGGGTTTGAATTTATTGGCTGCCGGGCGCGCACCGCGTAAACCAACTTCTTCTTGTACATTGGCACCCGCAATTAAGGTATGCTTTAATTTTTCATCTTTTAACGCTTCTAATGCTTCTAAAACTAATGTACAGCCGTAACGATTATCCCAAGCTTTTGAAATAATATTTTTCCCGTTAGCAGTTTTAATCGTTTCAACCGTCGGAACCAACCAATCCCCCGGACGCACTCCATATTCCATTGCCTCTTCTTTTGATTCAAAGCCCGCATCAAATAAAATATCAGTGACTTCTACGCTCTTTTGACCACTTGTTCCACGTAATAAATGTGGTGGAACAGAAGAGGAAATACAAGGATAATCGCCTTTTGCTGTTTTTAACGTAAAGCGTTGGGCAGAAACAACATAGGGATTCCAACCACCTAAGGGCATGACTTTAAATAAACCACGCTCTGTAATGTGGGTTAAGATAAAGCCGACTTCATCCATATGAGCCGCCACCATAATTTTTGGTGCATCGGCTGCTTCATGTTCGCGAATTCCAAAAATTCCGCCTAAACCATCTTGTTCGACTCGATCAACAAAGGGCGTCATTTTATCTCGCATATAGGCACGAACTTCGTGTTCAAAACCACTTGCTCCTTGAAGTTGCGTTAATTCTTTAATTCTTTGAAATGTTTTTTCTTCCATGCTTTTGTTTGATTGACTCAAACTTTCGCCTCCTTTAATTCTTTGGATACTTTTATTATAACGCAAAAATTGAAATTTTTGGCGTTTTCTTATCGGATTTTTAGATACTGTGGTAAAATGAACAAGTAGGAAGTAAAAGGGTTTCATTTGATAAGGGGGCTTACTCAATGTCGGAAAAACATCATTTTTTACCATTTAAAGCCGGGATGGCTCTCGGTGCAGGAATTGGGGTTGCGGCTGGCGTTTGCGGCACACTTTACATTAAAAAACATCAAAATAAAAAACCAGATCAAATTTTAGAACAAGTTAAAAAAGCCTTTTTAGCAGAAGGCCCGATTGAAGGTTCGTGGATTGAACATGAAGCTGTTTTTATTGACCAAATTATCCAAGAAGCCAAAGCCTATAGTGGCGGGATTGTCCGCTATGAAGGCGATGATTTAGTCGTTTATGGCTTTTTAGCCGAAGCAACAACTGGCACCCTACTAAGCATTGAACAAATGGAAGGATCCAATCTTTAATTAATCGCTTAATCGTAAACAAGGGCGAGGACCTAGGTCCTCGCCCTTGTTTGTTTACACGAATATTTACAGTGGGGAGCGAAAATCTGCTCTTTTTCACAACTTTATTAAAGCTGCTTGCTCGGCTTTACCTCCAGTTGCTCAGAGCAAAGCGACTTTTGATCCACCTTTTTTACAGGTATAAAAAGTCTACTCTTTCGGCAACTTCACTAAAGCCGCTCAAGCGATAAAGCTGCTTGCTCGGCTTTACCTCCAGTTGCTCAGAGCAAAGCGACTTTTGAT
>CAYNOA010000192.1:3074-4076 GCA_964398695.1 uncultured Enterococcus sp.
CCACCTTTTTTTACTTGCTATTTTTTCCAAAGAAGAAGGAGACTACGGCGACTAAAATAATTGCGCCAAGAATTGAAGGGACAATCGCCATTCCTGCAAAAGATGGCCCCCAGCTTCCAAACAACGCTTGACCAACCGAAGAACCAATTAGTCCAGCTGCGATATTTAAGATTATGCCCATAGAAGAACCCTTCTTCGTAACCGATCCAGCAACCATTCCGATTAATCCACCAACAATTAAGGTCCATAAAAAATTCATCTTACTCTTCCTCTCTTTATTTAATTCAGAAATCTTCACAAAAATACTAACGAATGAAGCTGTCTTTGTAAAGTAGAATGACTTGAAAAAAGTATATTCACTCGTTAATCTTCCCAACCACAAAGCGTGTATCCTTGATTTTGTGCTTCCGTCAGACTCATTTCAACAACCGAACTGGCTTGTTTCAAGCCTCGACAGGTGCTTGAAAAATGGTATTTTGTTCCTGATTGTGGTGCAACATAGACGGTTTGCTCGCTGACTTGCACAGCTTGTTGCTCAGCAGCTAATCGTTCAGCCTCAGCCTGTTCTTGTGCAAGTTGTTCTGCTTGCATTCTTTCTTCTTCTGCCACTCGATCTGCCTCTGCTTGTTCGGCGGCCTCAATTTTTTCTTGTGCTTCCTTGGTAGTTTCACTCGAACCATCCGCGTAGTTAAGCACCACACCTTCTTGGACATTGAAGATATAGACATTGAGTGCCAGCGCGTCGCTGTCAACTGATTGTGCCATCAGATGCACGCCCCGTGCGAGTAATTCTTCTCCTCTAAAAATAGGTGTCACACGATAGCATACATAATTTTTTGAACTTTTTTCCAGATACGTTTTAATGTCCATTTCAAAACGAAGCATTTCTGGACTATTTAACTGGGCTGTTCCAGTAATCAAATTTTTCCAGTTCGCATTTTCGCCAGACAAAGCATAGCCAATCAAATGTGAGCGATTGTAAAGGTAACCCGTCGCTAATTT
>CAYNOA010000193.1:0-4074 GCA_964398695.1 uncultured Enterococcus sp.
TCTACTCGTGTTCGTTCTGCTTTTTCATGAAGGTAGGTCTCATAGTTCCCCACATATTCATAGATTTTTCCAAAGGCTAATTCAAAGATTCGATTGGTCACTCGATCTAAGAAATAACGGTCATGAGTCACCATCATCAAGGCACCGCGATATTGTTTCAAATAATTTTCTAGCCATTCAATTGCTTGATAATCCAAATGGTTCGTTCGTTCATCTAACAAAAGTAAATCTGGTTCATCAATTAAAACTTGCGCTAAACCAACGCGCTTTTGTTGCCCACCGGATAATTCATAAATTTTCTTTTCTAATTGGGTAATGCCTAATTTTTGTAAGATGATTTTGGCGTTTGTATCGGTCTGCCAAGCATCTTTTTCCGTCATCGCTTCTTGAGCCAGCTCAAATTCCTTTTGAACGAAAGGATCCTCACTTTTTGCTTCAAGTGCCACTAATGCTTCTTCGTATCTTTTGACCACTTTTAATTGTTCACTCTCGCCTTGAAATACGGCTTGTAAAACAGTTAGGTTTTCGTCTAACTTTGTTTGTTAAATACCCAATCCGATAATCTTTCGGAAAAAACAAGGTCTGACGGTCCCCATCGCCTTTTTCTTTCCCGGATAAAATATTTAAGAGACTTGTTTTACCAGTTCCGTTCACACCAATCAAACCAATCCGATCTTGTGTATGAATATAAAAAGAAATTTGATCAAAAAGATCTTTATCGCCATATGTTTTATTTAAGTCAATGACTTTCAATTCTTTCAAGAAATAATCCACTCCTAACGATGTTGTTCTTATTTTTATCTTTTTGATTTTTCACTCAAAAAGTGCTTTAAGCCATTATACTCTAAATCTGGTTGGATTTCTTAAAAAATTAACTAGCTAATTCAAGAAGCATCAGAAAAAAACAAGCAAAACGACCGATATTTCGGTAATTTCACTTGGATTTTTATCATTTATTCTTTCTGTGTGGTGCTTATTTTAGTTTTATTGCATAAATAAATCATAATAAGCATCCATAATCTCTTTAGTAATTTCAAGATTGGGGTAGCCTCTATTTTCGCCTCTTAATTGCGGAATCATAATTGCCAGGGCAATTTCTGGATTATCCGATGGGCCATATGCAACAGCATTTAAATTTTCTGTATCAAGTAGTTGTCCATCTTCAAAAACAGATGTTTCTGCTGTACCGGTTTTGGCTGAAATGGCCATTTTTGCTCCGCGCAACATCGTCCCCGTTGTGTAAGGATCTGTTCCCGTAACTACATCACGAAAACCTTGTTGAATAATAGCCAATTCTTCTGTGGTTAACTCAACCTGGTTTAAAATTTCTGGTTCGACCACTTCTCTTAATTCGCCTAATTGCCCTTGTTCATTATTACCATAAATACCTTCTACAAGATGAGGTTTTAAGCGTACACCATCATTTGCAATCGTCGCCACGTATTGGGCTAATTGAATTGGTGTATAAGTATCAAACTGGCCAAAAGCTAAGTCAAGTATTTTCCCACCATCATGATTTTCATCGGACAACTGGTCAACGGGTGTTTGGAGCCCCGTTTCCTCGCCTGGCAAATCAATCCCGGTAGTTGTCCCCATCCCGTATTGAGACATTGCAGATCGAAGTTGTTCAAAGGCTTTTTCTTGGTACTTAATTAAAGGTACCGCGATTTTACCTCCTTGATATTCGATACCTAATAAACGTAACGCAATTTGAATCATATAGGAGTTAGAAGAAATTTCTAACGATTTTTTTGCATCAACATAACGATTTCCCGAACCATCTTTATTAAAGATTGACGTTTTTGGATTCGAACCTTCTAGTAAAATGGGTTGATCATACAGCGTTTCATTACCGTTTAAGACATGATTATTCCAACCTGCAGTTAAGGTAGCTGCTTTCACAACGGAACCCGGCACAAATGATTTTTTATAAACCCCAATCGTATCTTCTTGGAGCTCAGAAGATTTCACATCGTGGTAGTAACCAGACATGGCTAGAATTCCCCCCGTTTTTGGATTAATTGCTACAACATATGCACCTGGGGAATAATCGGCCACGCCTTTATCTACTAATTTTTGAAAATTATTTTTTAAAATTTCATCAACCTTTTGTTGAAATTCCGACTGAATGGTCAATTTTAAATTATCGCCTTTTTCACCAGCAAAGATTTCTTTAATGCCTTCGATTTTTCCTTCGTAATTAATTGTAATTTCTTGTTGGGATTTTGTTCCTTGTAGAACTTCTTCGTATTGCTTTTCTAAAAAACTGGTCCCCACTCGATCATTTCGAGCATAGCCTTTTTCTAGGTATTCATCAGCTTCTTCAGAAGGTAAGCCTTGTTGCTGTGTTGAAACTCGTCCCAAAATGCTACGTAACGAACTATTTTCTTCCACAACTTCTCGTTCCCAATCCGTACCGGTCGCAATACCAGGCAAGGCTTGGCTATTTTCTGCAATTACCGCTAGCTCTTCGTTAGTGACCTGGTCATTTTTTACAAAAACAGTGGTTAATTCTTGTGCACTATTCAAACGCTTGAAAATGGTGGCAACCTTTAACTCTTCGTCAGTAAAATTGATTTCTTCATCGGTCACTTGATCAACAATCAATTGATACTCATTGGCATCGGTTTGACTTAATGCCTCTTTTGATACACGTTTTCGAGCCGCTTCTAAATTAGCTTGATTGGCCAACCAAGTATCGGCTAAATCTCTTGGAGTCAAACGCTCATCAATTTCAATCGTAATCTTTTGAGTTAAGTTTTGAGCTAACTCTAATAAATCACTGGCTTCCATATTCAAACTTCTGGTGAACGTAATGGCCGGCTTGGAGTTGTTTTGGACAAGAACTTTTCCACTGGCATCATAAATCATCCCACGCGGCGTACTTGTTTCAATTTTTCGAACGGAAGAAGCTTTAATCTTTGCCTCTAATTGCTCACTATTCACAATTTGTAAATACCCTAATTGAATAATTAAAGAAACAAACAACCCAAAAATAATAAAAAATAATAGATTCAAACGAAATGGGATGTGTGATTTACTTTTATTTTTTAATACTTGATCATCAGGAGTATTACTAGAAAAATAGTCTTTAAATATTTTCATTAATCTTGTTATTCCCTTCTCTTCTTTCACTCGTACTATCCATTTTACCAAAAAAAAGAAGAATATGTCTGAATTTTTTTAGAATAAATAAAATCTTTATCTTCTAACGATTGTTTCACAAACTTCAGCTTACAAAAATAAATCTTTATTTTTACTTTAATCTTACTGAAAAGTACTGGTATATTTTGGGTTGTGCATGAAACAATCACTTCTTTACCTAGATTGTGGAAAAGTATTTAGGAATCATTTCAAAACAAGGTTCAAGGAAATCACGATTTCTTCTATTTCTTCTTTCGCTCTTCCTTCTCTCTTCTTTCACCCTTCTTATAACAAACTTTCTTACAACAAAAAAACTTGAATCAAACGTTACCGAAATGATCCAAGTTTTTATTTAAAATTACTATTTTACAGTGACTTCAGCGGCTTGTGGTCCACGTGAGCCTTCTACAATCGAAAAAGTCACTTCTTGTCCTTCTTCTAAAGATTTAAAACCTTCTCCTTGAATCGCTGAGAAGTGCACGAAGATATCGCTTCCATCTTCTGCAGTAAGAAAACCAAACCCTTTTTCGTTGTTAAACCATTTCACTTTTCCTTGTTCCATCAGTAAATGCCTCCAATTAATGAAATAATGACGAACATCGTCGTTTTCATTATACCAAAAATGAAAACGTTTGCAACTAGCGTTTGCGAATTAAGTCAAGCAACTTCTACGACAAATCAATAAGGGACGGTGACCTACTTCTGTCACTGTCCCTTATTGCCGAACAAATGGTGTGAAACAAGCTGCAAACTTCTATCACAAGCTCTTCAATCAATTATTTTGCTGAAACGAAAATTTCGTTTGCTTTGTTCCAATTAACTAAATTCCAAAATGCATCAACATAACTTGGACGCAAATTCTTATATTTCAAGTAGTATGCATGTTCCCAAACATCCACTCCGATGATTGGCACGCCACCATCCATGATT
>CAYNOA010000194.1:0-3973 GCA_964398695.1 uncultured Enterococcus sp.
ATGGGGTAAGTCGGCCACTTCTACGACCGTACGCGCCGGCAAATAATTCACGGCACGAGCGATAGCGGAATCGGGGAAGAAGGTTAAATAAACTTCATTGACTGCGGCCATATCGGCTAAATCTTTGACGAAAATGGTTGTTTTGACAATATCATCGAGTGGTACATCGATGCTCTGAAGAATTTGCTTTATATTTTCTAAAACTTGTTTTGTTTGCTCTTTTATACCCTCAGCTACCACACGCCCAGTTTTTGGATCAATTGGTAATTGGGCGGATAAATTATTATAATGTGAAAAAGCCACGGTTTGAGTAGCAAGTGGATCATGGGGTGCTTGCCTTGTTTGGTTGGTTAATTTAATTAAATCACCCGCTTGTGGCGCATTTGGAATCGTACCTTCGCCATGGGTCATTAAGGTATCAATTTGTAATAAAGCCCCTGCGACTGGTAAAGCGTCAACTACGACGACGGTCCGGGCAGGTTTATAAGTTGGGAAAAAATTCACGAAAACTGCATCAATGGCGTCGAGGTCTTTGATATCTTTTACAAAAAAGCTTAGACGAACCACATCCGTCATGACATGATTCAAATCCGCAATAATTGCCGCAATGTTTTTAAAACATTGGCTAGCTTGCGCTTGAATGCCCCCTGCTACTAATTTACCGGTGCTTGGATCAAGCGGTAATTGGGCGCTAAAATTGTTATAATGTGAAAATGCGACCGTCTGTGACGCCTGTTTGTCTTGGGGTGCCCCCTTCGTATTTCTTCCTACAACTGTATTATAACCACTCATCTAACCTTCTCCTTTTTAAATTGCTTTTTAAACAAATGCAAATTGAAATAAAAACCTTCCTTTACTTCTGACCTAGCATAACAGGATTTCGCGCATTAAGATAGCGTTTCCAAAAAGATTGGCGCTTGTGCTAGATGACGGCTTTCGCCTTTGTGCAAAAAAGACATAGAAAAAAAACCATTGCTCGTTCCTAAAATGACTTAGAACAGAGAAATGGTTTTTCTAGGGGACAAAATTAATTACCTTTGGCTAAACTGATTTGATGATCTTGTTTAATTTTTCTCAACAAATCCGGTTGCTCAATTAAATCAAGGGCCGTTTTGGCTAACAGTTGAGCGGCAATCCCAATCGAATTTAACCCTTTTTCACTGCGAGAGGCCGCTTTAAACTCAAGTGAATGACCGGCAATATAATCATCAGAAATTGATACCGTTGGCTGAATTGTTGGAATAACTTGACTGACATTTCCGACATCGGAAGAACCGAGACTTTGTTTTTTCGCCTCCACGATTTCCTCAGCAGGTACTCCAGATGAAGCGGCATGACTCAAGAAGATTTCATCAAAAGAGTCTGTCACAATAATATCATCGACCGCATTTTGGAATAAACCAAACTCGTAAGTCGCCCCAGTGGCTAAAGCCGCACCTTTGACGATATTTTCGACTTTTTCATAAACGTCATTTAAAGTCGCCCGATTAGCAGCACGTAAGTAAAAACGGGCAGAAGCAAATTCAGGGACAACATTGGCCGCCACCCCACCGTTCGTAATGACCCCATGAATATTCACGTCTTTGGGCAAATGTAAACGCAAGGCATTGATGCCATTAAAAACTTGAATAATGGCTTCTAAAGCATTAATGCCTTTTTCTGGTGCAGCAGCGGCGTGACTAGCAACGCCATAAAATTTAATATCGACCGGATCATTGGCTAAACCTGTAGCCGTTTGCGTATAACGGTGGCCCGGATGGACACAAAGAGCCGCATCCACATCCGTAAAGAAGCCTTCACGGACAAAACTACCTTTGGCCGAACCATTTTCGCCACCTTCTTCGCCCGGCGTCCCGTAAACGCGAATTTCACCGCCCACTTCCTCAATGACTTGCTTTAAAGCACTGGCTGCTAACACCGAATAGGTTCCAAATAAATTATGCCCACAAGCATGACCAATGCCTGGGAGTGCGTCGTATTCTGCTAAGAAAGCTAGCGTTGGGCCCGGTTTGGTACTTTGATAACGCGCATCAAAGCCTGTATGGTGCCCCGCCACGTCAAGTGTCACATTAAAGCCTTCTTTTAATAACTGCGTCACTAAGGCATCTGATGAATAGACTTCGTAATTGCTTACTTCTGGGTGTTCATGAATATCAATGGCTAACGCTTGGTACTCAGGTAAGCGTTCCCCAATAAATTTTTCAATCACTTCATGTTTTGTTTGTGTGGTCACTGTCATTACCAATCGTCTCCTTTTATACCTTTTTATTGAAATTCGGGTTTATTTTGTGCCAAAAGTTTCCCAAGCAGGAATACTTGATCCTTTTGAAGTTTCTTCAATTACTTTGATGGTTTCATCCGTTTGGTAAGCGGCCACTACTTTTTGATAGACTTCATTGTCCGTATCTTCTTTGCGAGCTGCAATAATGTTTACGTAAGGACGAGACGTGTCATCAACGGGTTCTAAATAAATCGCATCGGTTGTTGGCACAAAACCGGCATCCACTGCCATGCCACTATTAATCACCGAAGCCGCTACGTCTTGTAAAGCACGTGCAGTTTGTGACGCTTCGAGTTCCACGATTTCTAAGTTTAATTTATTTTCAGTAATATCAGACACAGTCGGCGCTTGCGCTTTTGCTGGATCGACTTTAATTAAACCCGCTGTTTGTAATAACAATAGCGCCCGGCCTCCGTTGGTGACGTCATTAGGAATTGCGACTTGATCGCCTTCTTTTAATTCTTTGATGTCTTGTATTTTGTCTGAATAAATTCCTAAAGGCGCATTCACAGTATTGCCAATTGAAACAAGCTCTGTGCCATGTTCGGCATTAAAATTATCTAAAAAGTATTGATGTTGAAAAGAGTTTAAATCAATATCGCCATTAGCTAAAGCCGTATTCGGTTGGCTATATTCGGTAAATTTGACATATTCTAAATCAATGCCTTCTTCTTTTAGGCGCGCTTGTACATTGTCCCAAACGTCCGTGTCGGCCCCGACTAAACCTAATTTGACCGTCACACGTTCTTGCGTCGTACTTTCTTTTACGGCACTTTTTTCTGTCGCATTGTTACTACAACCTGTTGCTAAAACCAATAAAGCAATTGCTGATAAACCAAATGATAAGATCTTCTTCATTTTCATTTCCCCCTAGAAATTTTTTAGTGTGTTATTTTTTTTATAATCAAGTTACTAATGCCTTGACTAATAAAAACCAGAATTAAAATAATTAACATCGCGACCACCGTCACATCGGTTTGGAAACGATTATAACCACGGGTAATAGCTAAACTACCTAGCCCACCGGCACCAACGGCCCCAGCCATGGCGGTTAAGCCAATCACGTTAATAATTGTTAAAGCAGACACTCGGACAATGCCCGGTAGTCCTTCTTTTAAATAGACCCGAAAAACAATTCCAAGTGAACTCGTTCCCATCGCTTCCGCCGCTTCAATCACTCCTGGATCGACTTCTAAGAGCGCAATCTCAATTTGACGAGCAAAAAATGGAATCACACCCGCAATTAAAGGAACGAGAGCCGCTTTGGCTCCAATCGAAGTTCCAACGATGAAACGAGTAACGACGACTAGTAATGAGAGTAAAATAATAAAAGGAATCGAGCGGACGATGTTCACTATTTGATCTAAGATGGTAAAGGTCAAACCTTGTTCTAAAATCCCGCCTGGCCGGGTGACTACTAATAAGACGCCAAAGAATACTCCCAAAACACCTGCGACAAGTGACGTCCAAAAAGTCATATAAATCGTATCGATGGTTGCTTGAATAAATTCTCCTTGAATGGCTATCGCATTTGGAAAATAGCTTTCTAAAAATTGCTGCTCTAAGCTTTTCTTCAAATCGATACGCCAAACTATTTTTCGTATGACTAGTCAAGATTGTAGATACCTTTAATTCACCCCAGTTCCAATCCGCCTTACCATTCTCAATAATATCTATCAAATAAGTGGTAGG
>CAYNOA010000195.1:0-3967 GCA_964398695.1 uncultured Enterococcus sp.
GCGGCACTTCCAGGTGGAATCTATCAGCTATATTTTGAACGACGAAAGCAAAAAGTTAAAGTCGGAATTAAAAAGCAAAAGCAAACGCCTAAAATTTACTCAACGAAGTTTGTGAAAGATAAAGAACAAGCAGAATTAGTCATTGTCCTTGGTACGACTGATTAATCAAGGGGAAAGAAGCAAAAATAGACTGTGATAAAAATCACAGTCTATTTTTTACGAACAAACTCAAAGAAAAAAGACTTTTGCCGCCTCCGGTTTGTGGTTAACTAATGACTTTAATGGTTAAATCAAAATGGTTTGGGTGAATCAAACGGATAGTTGGTAGCGGTGTTTCAAGAATTAATTGAATCAAATCATCATTCACCTTATTCATTTCTCGAATTAAATTTTGTTTTTCATCCAAAATCATCAAAGTTTTATCAGGGTGCTCACGCTGGATTCGATTGTACTGTTCAATAAAAGCATTTACGATATTGGTTGATTGAGGATTCGTTACGTATTCTGGCATAAAGATTCCACCACTTTCTTTTTTCTTTTATTATATATGAATTTTCTTTTAAATGTCATTAAAATTTTCGAAAAATTGACAGGTATCAATTCTTTTAGCGTTAAAAGAGGTATACTCAACTTAAGCAATAGAAAGAAGGGAGATTCCATGCAAAAAATTATTTTACAATTAGAAGAATTGGTGTGTCCGACTTGTTTACAAAAAATTGAAACGACCGTTGGAAATATTGACGGGGTAACGAATTTAAAAGTGATGTTTAATGCCAGTAAAGTAAAAGCAGACATTGATCCAGAAAAAACATCAGTAGATGCCGTGGCGCAAGCCATTGAAGCCGTTGGTTTTGATGTCTTAAGCAAAAAAGTAAAGTAGTAGGTGAAGGATTTGGCAACAGAACATTTATGTGTGACACTCGTTCCTTTGTTTAATCACTTAGAAATTGCTGACCAACGCTTAATCAATGGTTTAGCACGACACCAACAATTTGCAAAAGGTGAACAAATCATTACACCTGGTGGCAATGAACACTTAGCAATCGTCGCACGCGGATCAATGAAAGTTTATCAACTTTCATCTAATGGCAAAGAACAATTATTACGCGTCGTTGAACCGGGCGGATATGAGGGCGAAAACACCATTTTTGGTGCTTACAATGAGAGTTTATTTGCCGAAGCCTTGCAGCCGACAGAGATTTGCCTCATTCGCAAAGAAGATTTCCAGAATTTACTAAGAGAAATGCCTGACTTGAGTATGAAACTTTTAAATTTAACGGCCCAAAAAGTGACACGTTTAGAACAGCAGTCACAGTTTTTAATGATGGAACGAATTGAAGAACGCTTAGCGACTTACTTAATTGATTTATATAAGGCTCAAGGGGAAAAGATCCTAACCTTGCCGATGAAGAAAAAAGAATTGGCAGCCTTTTTAGGAACCACGCCGGAAACCTTGTCGCGTAAGTTTAAACTATTAAGTGAAAACGGAGCCATCAAACTCGATAAAAATCGCATTCATTTATTAAACATCGAAAGTTTAGAAGAAATCTAAACTTCGATGTTTTTTTTCTATTTATTTCTGAAATCAGGGCGAAAAACTCGGTTCTTTAGTGCCGAGATGAAAGCCCTTCGGGTTGGAGCGTGACTTTTGTCACGTACATACCCGATTTTTTTGCTTTTAATTTTACATATGGTGCCATACAATATAAATGGAGGTAATGATATGAAAAGTACCGAACGATTTACGTATTGTAGGACTTCTGTCTATAATTTAAACTATCATTTAATTTGGAGAACGAAGTATCGTAATAAAGTATGACGAGGTTCTATTGAGACTGACCTAAAAAAGATAATGCACGAAGTGGCTAACGAATATGGATTTACAATCTCACATATGGAGATTGGTCTTGATGACCATATTCATCTTTTGGTGTCAGCCCCACCTAAATTATCAGTGACCAATATCGCCCGTTGGCTAAAAGGCATTAGCGCTAGAAAATTATTTCAATTACACCCAGAACTTAAAAACGATTATTGGCTATCTGAAGGAAACCGACACCTTTGGGCGCCTAGTTACTTTGTAGGAAGCATAGGAACTACCAACGAACAAGCTGTTGCAAAATACATTGATGACCAACGAGAAAAGGAGATGAAGCACAATGAAACTCAAAGGCATAAAAATCAAGCTGAATCCTTCTGAAAAACAGAAAAACCAAATTGATATCAATATCAATCTCCGCCGTTTTGTCAAAAATCAAATGTTAGCTATGCAACAGAACCGATACGAAAATGGTGGGAAGTTTACTTCAAAAATTGGTATGATCTATTGTTTAAAACCTTTAAAGCTAGAGTTCCCCTTCCTAAAGCAAGCAGAAAGTACTTGCTTGGAATATGCCTGTGCAGACTTAGACCAAGCATATCAACGCTTTTTTAAGGGGCAAACTGACCGTCCTAATTTTGAGAGTCGTAAGCGCCCCCACAACAGCTATAAATCAAAGTGTATCAATAATAATATTCAAGTCATTGATCATCATGCGATAAAGCTTCCAAAACTTGGCATAGTCAGGGCCTATGGTTTAGACCGAGTGCAAGGTAAAATCAAAAGTGTCGTTGTTCGTAAGAATCCAACGGGTGTTTATTCAGCGACCCTCCAAGTTGAGTACGAACCAAAGAATTTTGCCAAGACGGGTAAAAGTATAGGCCTCGACTTGGGTTTAGCCGATTTAGTGACCCAGTCCAATGGGGTCAAACTGAAAAACAAGAAATTTGAACGTGCCTTAGCTAAAAAGCGTCGAATCTGGGAACGTAAACTCGCTCGACGCCGTTTGCAAGCAAAAACTAAAATTGAAGAAGCGGAGAAATTAGGGGTCGAATTAGAATGGTCTTCCTTTAAAAATGTTGAGAAGGCTAAACAAATGGTCGCTAAGATTAATCGCAAGATTGCCAATCAACGGGAAGATTATTTGCAAAAATATACCACGAATTTAGTGAAAGAATTTGATGTTATTGTCATGGAAGATTTGAAAACCAAGAATCTAATGAAAAATAAACGCTTATCTCGTTCAATCGCTGACTCTTCATGGGCGAAAATCAAGTCTATGCTCGAATACAAGTGCGACTGGTACGGGAAAGAATTGATTTTAATTGCACCGCAATACACCAGCCAAATCTGTTCAGAGTGTGGAGAGAACACTGGTAAAAAACCTCTGAATATTCGAGAGTTCACTTGTCCACATTGTGGGATCCATCATGACAGAGATGTTAACGCAAGTATTAATATCTTAAACAAAGCGTTCGCCTAACATTAAAAGGTACAGGTACGGGATAGTCTGCTTGAAAAGAGCAGTATGCCTTGGTTAAAAGGAGACACCGCTGTTACTTAGGTTAGAACACCTAAGCATCAAGTATGCTCTGTTCCCAGAAGCTCTGGTCATTCATGGCCGAGCAGTCCCCCTTAAACTTCGATACAATATAGTTAAGAGCAATAAAGGAGGAAAAAAGAATGCAAGAAATTCAACCAATGACTTTTAAAGAACTAAAGGAAGTGGTCAAACAACTGGAAGTATTACAAGTATCAGAAGAAACCAAAGTATTTTTAGATACCGGCTGGGATAGTATTCAAGAAGTAGTCACTGGGAGTATTCAAGTCAAACAATCCCGTAGTTTCATGATTGAGGATGAGTTAAATGGGGAAGTGTTTAAAGGCTATAGTTTAGCTGAAAAAGCCGAAAAAATGAAGGCAACTGGTTCATTAGAAGATGTGATTATTATTGAACACTTATACTAAATAAAGGAGTGAGTTTCATGTCTGAGATGATTCAATTTCCTGATAAAAAGAGACAATTACAGGGAAATGCGACGCGCAAAATGCTAGCCCATGATTATTTAGCTGCGAAGAAGGATTGGTTGATGCTTTATGAACTTGAGCCAAGCTTTGAAGTCCTTAGCCCTTTAGTTGAAACCTTGC
>CAYNOA010000196.1:0-3941 GCA_964398695.1 uncultured Enterococcus sp.
TCTAACACCACTTTTTCATCGAGCTGACCGTATTTCGCCCAAACTTTTTCACCAAATAAAGGGCCTTCCACCTGACTTTTTTGGACTTTCTCAGGAGTTTCGTAAAAAATCGCATCGATGGTTCCTTCCCCTCCATCTGCAATCGATAACACTTTAACGCTTGGTGCCTTTGTCTTTTCATAAGCTTTTTCTATGCCTTTTTTAGCTGCCTCGCCTGCTTCTATCGAGGTGACACTGCCTTTAAAGGAATCCATTACAACCACGATTTTCACGATTTTTCCCCCTTTGTCTAAATTTGTTAGGCGTTAACCACATTGATTGGTTTTCCAGCGATAAAGGCAGTTGCATTTTCAACTGCAATATCCATTAAACGACTACGCGCTTCTTTTGAAGCCCAAGCAATGTGAGGTGTAATAATCATATTTTTTGCTTGTAATAATGGATTATCTGCTGTGATTGGCTCTGTTGAGACTACGTCAACTGCTGCGCCCGCTACTTTGCCATCATTTAAAGCTTGTGCTAAATCGGCTTCATTAATCAATTGTCCACGTGAAGTGTTGACAATCATTACGCCATCTTTCATTTTGGCAATATTTTCTTGATTAATCATGCCTTCTGTTTCTGGGAAAAGTGGGCAATGCAAAGCAATCACATCCGATGTCGCAAATAATTCGTCTAATGAAACAAATTTTACCTCACCTTCTGTAGTGCCTGGTGCATGACCATGATCAACTGCGATCAAGTTCATTCCTAACGCTTGCGCAATGGCTCCCACACGGCGGCCAATACGACCAAATCCAATGACTCCAATTGTTTTACTCGATAATTCGACTAATGGATGTAACCAGTAACACCAGTCATCGTTATTGGTCCATTCCCCTTTTTTCACGCTAGCCGAGTGTTCGCCGACATGATGGCATAACTCTAATAACAAGGCAATCGTAAATTGCGCAACCGCATCGGTGCCATAAGTGGGAATATTGGTTACAACAATCCCTTTGTCTTTGGCTGCTTGTGTATCCACCACGTTATAACCCGTTGCCAAGACACCAATGTATTTCAAAGCCGGAGCGTTATCAATTACGGTCTTGGTTAATGGTGTTTTATTCGTTAAAATTAACTCTGCTTCGCCAATTCGTTCAATTAACTCGCTTTCAGATAACTTACTGCGATCGTAAACTGTTAAATCTCCTAGTTTTTCAAACCCTTCCCAGGATAAGTCTCCTGGGTTTTCTGTATAACCATCTAAAATAACGATTTTCATTAATGAATGCCCCTTCCTTAGTCCTCTAATAGTGCCCAAGCACGATTGATTGTTCGTTTTGTTTGAGCAACGATAATCTCAGCATCTTCATCGTCTCTTGGTGTCACTTCAAAAGAAAGCATTAACGGTTGTTCAGCGTTGAATAACCCTTCTTCTTTACAGACTTTAAAGAAATCTAAAAGTTCTGGCATATCATTGGCACTGTGCGGGAAGCCAAAGCGCGGGTGTAAATCACCATAAGCTTCAAAACCTGGTTTAACCACGGCATTACCAATATGTAAATGCGTAATATATGGTCTTGTTGTTTGAATCACAAATTTACTCGTTTCATAAGTGGTCGGGAAATGCGACAAGTCAACAATTAAACCAAAGTTATTGCAAGCGTTCCGAACATCACCTGCAAAACGAGCTGCCAGTGGCGCTGGACCAATTAAAGCTTTTTTATCCATGTCATAGTCAAAAACTTCTAATTCAACCATCATGTCTTTAGTTGCGGCATATCGACAAACATTAATGGTCGTTTTTAGTAATTGGGCATAGGCTTCTTCTTTGGTTGCTTCTTCCCATTTACCGGCTAAAAAGGCAATCCCTTTGGCCCCTAAATACTCTGCTTCGTCAACGGCTTCCATTAATGTTTTTTCAGCAGCTAAACGACCTTCTTCATTTAAATCGTTTGGATTTAAACCTGGGCCGAGTAGGCGCGGTTGTGCGCCATACCCTACCCGTAAACCAGACTGTGCGAGTAAGTGTTTAACTTTTGCTCGAGTCTCGTCATCTTTAATTTGTGTAATCTCAATTGCTGTGAAGTCTGCATCACGGGCAACTTTTGTCAAAGTATCGACTAAATCATAATCTTTTGGTGGGAAACTCATCCACTGAATTAATCCCAAATCAAAATACTTTGCTAATGGTTCTCTCATGTCTTTTTATCCCTCTTTCTTCTTATTATTGATCTGTTTCAGGGGCAAAGCTACGAATGTTATCAAGCGCAACACCCATGTCACAAAGTTGTTCTGGCTCACAAATCGCTTCGATTACATAGCTTTTATTTGATGCAACGGCTCTTTCTAAAGCCGCACGTAATTCTGCTGGCGTAAAGACTCTTTCGCCCACACAACCGTAACCTTCTGCAATTTTAACATAATCAATTAGACCTGTTTGGTTATAAGGCATATCGACCCCATATTCAAAACCATAAGCAACTTTTTGGTTTTGACGAATCAAACCAAGGTAGGCATTGTTGACAATTACTGTAATAATTGGTAAATCATGCGCTGCTGCAACGGCAATTTCTTCCCCCATGAAGGTAAAACCAAAGTCACCTAAAACGTTCACTGAAATTGCGCTTGGATCGGCTACTTTTGCTCCAAATGCTGCGGGCACTTCAAATCCAAGCGTTCCTGCACCACCTGATGGTAAGTAACGACGTGGGCGATCAATGTTTTGTAATTGGCCACTCCAAATTTGCGTAATCCCACAACCCGCTGTAAAGATAGTATTGTCATCAAAGACTTCGTTCATTTCTTGGAAGACACGGTGTGGCATCATTGGTGTTTGATCGTAATCGGTTTTACGCGCCAACTCTTTGCGTAACTCTGGTAATGTTTCCACTCCAGGACGACCAACGGCTCCCATGTGACGCTCTTTGGCTACATCGATTAACATTTGGGCGGCCTTTTTCGCATCTGAAACAATTCCTAAATCTGGTTGGAAAACTTTCCCAATTTGTGTTGGCTCGATGTCAATATGGATGAACTTACGTCCCTTACGGTAAACATCAATATTACCAGTATGGCGGTCAGTAAAACGGTTGCCGATTCCGATAATTAAATCTGAGTCAAGGAACACACGGTTCCCAATTGGTTGACCCACTTGAATTCCAGCATGCCCTGCATTTAATGGATGGTCAATTGGCACGCCACCTTTGGCCATATAGGTTTGGATGATTGGAATTTGTAACAATTCCGCAAATTCAATGACTTCTTTTTCAGCTTTTGATAAGATAACGCCCCCACCCATAATAATTGCTGGTGATTTGGCTTGAGCAATCAAGTCTAAGGCTTCTTCAATTTTTGCACGTTCCGCACTTGGACCTTCAACTGGTAGTGGCTCGTAATCGTCGATATTAAAATCAATTTCAACTTGTTGAATATCTAATGGTAAGTCAATTAAAACGGGTCCAGGTCGACCTGAACGCATTAAGTAGAAAGCTTCTTGCATAATCTTAGGGATTTCTTGGGCATCTAAGGGACAATAAACTTTTTTACAAACGGTTGACGCGATGCTGACCATGTCTACACATTGGAAGGCATCTTGTTTCATTTGCCAGCTATTTGCTTGACCAGTAATAGCAAGGACTGGGATTGAGTCCGCAAAAGCTGTATATAAACCAGTGACAAAGTTCGTTGCTCCCGGACCTGAAGTACAAATCGCCAAAGCAATTTCATGTTTTGTCCGGTAATAGCCATCTGCCGCGTGCACACACGCTTCTTCATGTCGCATACAATAGTGATTCATCGAAATCGCTTCCATGTATTTATAAACTGGATTGATTCCTGCTCCTGGAATACCAAATGAATCTTTAATTCCTTCTTTTTTCATAATTTGTACAATTGCTTCTGCTGCTTGCATATTTTTTCCCCCTTGAAATTTCACTAAGTGATATTGCGTTTCACTA
>CAYNOA010000197.1:0-3938 GCA_964398695.1 uncultured Enterococcus sp.
ACCGTCAATAAGAACATCACAATGACTTTCCAATCAAAACCGGTCTCACTTAAGAATTGAAAAGCCAGTAATAACGTAAGTAGCATCGTCATTAAAAGCATACTCCCTAGGATATCGGTTTTTTTACTGGCAATGGCCCGTTTTTCTTCAACTAAATAGTAAGAAACTAAGCCTATTAAAACAAGTCCAATTGGGACATTGATAAAGAAGATCCAATGCCAACCAATCGTATCAACAATCACCCCACCGGTCAAAGGGCCCACGACACTGGCAATTCCCCAAGCCGTGCTATTTAAACCAAGCATTTTCGCGCGTTTTTCAGCGGAATACATGTCGGCTAAAATTGTTAAGGCAACCGGCATCATGGCACCCGCACCAATTCCTTGAATCGCTCGAGCAATGATTAAGGTCAGCATCGTATTCGACAAGCCACACAAGGCAGAACCCACGATGAAAATAATCGTCCCTAAAATAAAGATTGGTCGCCGACCGATTTTATCCGATAATTTCCCAAAAATCGGCGTAAACATCGCATTGGTTAATAAATAAATTGAAAAAACCCAGTTCATTATTTCAATGCCATGTAAGGAGCCAACAATGGTCGGCATTGCGGTGGTCACAATGGTCCCTTCGATTGCCGTCATAAACGTCGCCACAAAGACCGCAATCGTCACTATTTTTACATTTGTTTCTTTTTTCATGCAAACCCTCATTTCCTTTTTTCATTTGAGCGTAAAAAAACAACCCCTACTAATTTGCTAACAAATAGTAGAGGTCGCCTCTTTATTCCTTCACACTTGCCAATAAAGCCGCTACCTTATCGGTTTTCTCCCATGGCAAGTCGATATCTGTACGACCAAAATGTCCGTAAGCCGCCGTCTGACGATAAATCGGACGACGCAAATCTAACATTTCTATAATTCCAGCTGGACGCAAATCAAAGTTTTGACGAACGGCTTGGATTAATTTTTCTTCGGAAACTGTGCCCGTATCAAACGTATCAATCGCAATCGATACCGGATGAGCCACGCCAATTGCATAAGCTAATTGCACTTCCACTTTTTTCGCTAATTTGGCTGCGACGATATTTTTAGCAATATAACGCGCGGCATAACTGGCTGAACGGTCAACTTTTGTGGCGTCTTTTCCTGAAAAAGCTCCGCCCCCATGACGCGCGTAACCGCCATAAGTATCAACAATAATTTTACGCCCGGTTAACCCCGCATCCCCTTGAGGACCGCCAATTACAAAACGACCAGTTGGGTTAATATAATATTTCGTCTGATCATCGAGTAATTCTGCCGGAATAATTGCTCGAATCACTTTTTCCATCACGTCTTGATGAATCGTCGCATTGTCAATCGCTTCATCGTGCTGGGTACTAATCACGACAGTATCAACGCGCTTGGGTTGTTGATTTTCATCGTATTCAACCGTTACTTGCGATTTCGCATCGGGTCTTAAATAAGTTAGTTCCCCAGATTTTCGTAGATCTGCTAAACGCTTCACTAAACGATGGCTTAAAGCAATTGGTAATGGCATGAGCTCCGGTGTTTCATCGACGGCAAAACCAAACATTAAACCTTGGTCACCCGCACCAATTTGATCGAGTGGATCTCCTTTACTTTCGCGCACTTCAATCGCGGCATCGACCCCTTGTGCGATATCTGGTGATTGTTCATCAATGGCAACTAATACTGCCACTGTATCCCCATCAAAGCCGAATTTCGCCCGTGTATAGCCAATGTCTTTGACGGTCTGGCGAACCACTTTTTGAATGTCTACATAAGCTGTAGTTGAAATTTCTCCAAAAACTAAAACTAAACCGGTCGTCACCGATGTCTCACAAGCCACACGTGCCATTGGGTCTTGTTCTAATAATGCGTCTAAAATGGCATCACTAATTTGATCGGCTACCTTATCTGGATGGCCTTCTGAAACGGATTCTGATGTAAATAAACGTCTTTCTGTCAATTTTGATTCCCCCTGATCTATTTTCGGTTACAAGGCATCTTCACTTTCTTTAAGTGAATCCTCTCGGGAACTTGCAACGGATATCATTATAGCAAAGAACGGAGGATTTTGCTTGTATTTTAAATAAAAAAGCAGTAAACCTCTTAAGAAAAAGAGATTTACTGCTTTTTTATTGATGAATTTCCCGATACCAGTCGTGATATAACTTGGCAAGAGCCGCGGCTTTGTCTGGGTATTGTTCCAAACAGTCATTTTCAGGCGTTTCGGCCAAATGATCTTTTAGCGCAAACAAACTTCGTCCACAACCAATGTCGGTATGTTCCACTTCGTTCATAATCTTTCGCGCATTTTGCGAGTTTTCATCGTCATGGACTTCATGTAATTTCCAATCTTGCGTCCGAACACTCCACTGAAAACCCGTATCAAAGAATAAAGCCTCATGCCCTTTACCCACTCCCGTAAAGCGTTCAAATAAGTTCACACCATCGATAGGTCGGTTATCCGGTAGCGGCGCCCCGGCAACATAAGCAAAAGTCGGTAGTAAATCTAAACTGGAAATCAATTCTTGAGTACCACTTCCGGCTGGAATCACTTTGGGCCAACTCGCTAAATAAGGTACACGAACGCCCCCTTCAAATAAGGTATATTTAGATCCCGTTAATGGGGTATTGTCCCCAAAGTTACAAGCCGAACCGCCATTATCGGTTAAATAAACAACAAGTGTATTTTCTGCCGTCCCTGTCGCTTCTAAAAGATCTAATAAGCGGCCAATTTCTTCATCCATCATCTCGAGCTGAGCCAAATAGTATTCTCGGCCATTTTCTAAGTTTGGTGAAATTACGCCATCATACCAATCGATGTAGTCCGCGACAATCGGATCAAAATCAGGATGCGCTTTTAATCCTCTTTTAGCCAATTCTTCTGCGGGAAGTTGCCAAGTAAAGTTATGCACTGCATTAAAAGCGACCATACAAAAATATGGATTTTGTGCTTGAAGTGCTTCAGTCATAAAAGCACGCGCCCGTCGCCCAAATTCACGCGTTAAATGTTCATGACAAGCAACCGCCTGACCATTTTCATACATCGCATGCATCCCATGGTAATTCGCCGCCTCCCCATATTTTTCAGCGGCATCGAGTTCGTGCGTCAGATAATGTAACCGACCCATCCCCTGCGCTGCCAAACCATAAAAAGACCTATCAAAACCATGTTGGTCCGGACAACTCCGACTTCCTGGGGTGTCTGGGCCATAATGAACTTTCCCAAAATAACCCGTTTGGTAGCCCATTGGTTTTAAAACTTCAGGAATTGCTTGGTAACCGTCCGGCGCAAAGCTTGAATCACCAAACCATTGCGCTCCCCAACGCTGCTGATAACTACCCACCATTAAGCCTGCTCTAGATGGCGAACAAATCGGAGCGCTTACAAATCCTTGTTCAAACGACATGCCTGAATTTCTCAAGCGATCTAAATTCGGCGTATGAACATCTTCGTTCTGCCCTTGGAAAGACAAATCACCATTCCCATGATCATCTGACAAAATCAATAAAATATTAGGTTTACTCCCAAACAGGGTTACTTCTTTTGTTTCTTCACTCAAAGAAAACACCTCTTATCATTTATTTCATTTTTATTATATAGGAAATTTAAGGAATAGAAGCTTTTTTAATCATTTTTTTAAGTTAATATTTTCGTTTTTCAACCAAAGAAATTTTTTAGTACAATGAGTCATAAAGATTGCCTTTCTGCATGTAGTTTTTGTCGACAAACGTCTTATCAGATTAGCGATCTTTTTTTGTTTTTCACAAAGAAAAAAGTGTCGATGGAAAACGAGTACATCGTCCATCAACACTAAATATTGTACAACCCTAAAAAATAAAAAAAAGCATTCAATAACGAATGCTTCAAGATGATCCGTACGGGATTCGAACCCGTGTTACCGCCGTGAAAGGGCGGTGTCTTAA
>CAYNOA010000198.1:0-3872 GCA_964398695.1 uncultured Enterococcus sp.
GCTGGCGTGACAGTGCCGATTGTGGCCGGAATTATGCCCATTATGAGTCGCGCGCAAGTTGAAAAGATGATTTTTATGTGTGGCGCCTCCCTGCCCTCAAAGCTAATTAAATTGATTCATCGCTACGAACACCAGCCCGAAAGTTTACGACAAGCGGCTTTAGAATACGCACTTGAACAAGGCGAAGATTTAATTGCGCATGGCGTCGACGGCATTCACCTTTATTCCATGAACCGACCCCTTGTTGCCAAAACCGTCTTACAACATCTAGGAGGACACCGATGCAATTAAACAAACAAGAAGTGTTGCGTTATCTAGGTTACAAACGCAAGCAAGCACTTACGGCAGAAGTCGATGCGTTAATTGAAGAGATGATGGAGGAAGTGCAACAAGTCGCCAAGCCCCGTTACGATTATAAAATTTTTCCAATTTTGGCCCATGAAGAAACGCAAACAATTGAAGTTGTTGGGACCCAGCTCATTTTTACCGGAAAATCGGCCTTTAGTCATTTAAAAAATGCGCAAAAAGTCGTGCTTTTGGCTGCCACACTAGGCCTTGAAATTGAACGACAAATTCGCATTTATGAAGTGACCGATTTAACACGTTCGCTGATTTTAGATGCTTGTTGTACTGAATATATCGAAAAAATTTGTGATTTAGCCGAGTGCGACATACAAGAAGTGGCCGATCAAGCGTACTTAACAATGAATCGCCGCTTTAGTCCAGGTTATGGCGATTTGCCTTTAACCATTCAACCTGATTTCTTACAAGTTTTAGAAGCAGACCGGAAACTAGGGATTCACCTTTCGGAAAACTTACTCATGATTCCCCGTAAATCCGTCACCGCCTTTGCCGGCTTGTTTACCTATGAAAAAATGGCCCGGCCTCGGCGTAAACGACCGGATTGCTTAGACTGTGACTTCACTACTTGCCAATTTCGAATAGGAGGATAACCTATGAACATTCAAGCTTTGATTAAAGAAAACACGCTACTTTTTGATGGCGCAATGGGAACCATGCTGCAAAAAAATGGCTTGCCAGTGGGTATGCAGCCGGAATATTTTAACTTTAGTCACCCTGAAGTGGTCCAAAAAATTCATGAAGAATACGTAGCAGCCGGCTGTGACGTAATCACGGCCAATACCTTTCAAGCCAATGCGACGAAACTAAAACCTGAAGAAGTCGGCTCGGTAATTCACCAAGCCATCGCTTTAGCCAAAAAAGCGAACCCACGCTACGTGGCGATGGACATCGGACCGATTGGCCAACTCATGGCGCCAATGGGTACCTTAACCTTTGATCGCGCCTATGACCTTTTTAAAGAGCAAGTAGTGGCCGCTGAAGAAGCGGGCGCTGATTTACTGCTCTTTGAAACAATGTCGGACTTGCTTGAAACAAAAGCCGCCATCTTAGCTGCCAAAGAAAATACGCGCCTCCCGATTTTCGTTACGATGACTTTTCAAGCTGATGGACGGACCTTTGTCGGAACCGACCCTTTAACGGCCGTTTTAACTTTACAAGAACTTGGGATTGATGCCATTGGCGTCAATTGTTCCTTAGGGCCCAAAGAACTACTGCCGATTGTACAAACCTTGTTAGATTACGCCAAAATTCCAGTCATGGTGCAGGCCAATGCGGGTTTGCCACTAATGGAAGATGGCCAAACCGTTTTCCCGATTTCAGTGAATGAATATGCCGAAATGATTGAAAAAATGTTACAAATGGGCGTGCGCATTATTGGTGGTTGTTGTGGGACAACACCGTCATTCATTCAAGCCCTACGACAAAAAATTCAAGAAAATCTCGTCGTGACACCGACACCTAAAATCGTCACCGCTGTCACGTCCGCTTCTCAGAGTGTCATTTTAAATAAGCGGCTCACTTTAATTGGCGAACGCTTAAACCCAACTGGGAAAAAACGACTCAAAGAAGCTTTACGCAACAAAGACATGGCCTATATTTTAAAAGAAGCCCTCGATCAAGCGAACGCCGGTGCCGATATTTTAGATATCAACGTCGGTTTACCCGAACTAGACGAAGCCCAAACGATGATTGACGTGGTACAAGAAGTGCAAGGGATTGTGACTTTACCACTACAAATCGATAGTTCGTCCGTTCCCGCCATTGAAGCGGGTTGTCGTTATTACAACGGTCGACCCTTAATCAACTCAGTCAATGGTAAACAAGAAACAATGGCCGCCATTTTTCCGATTGCTAAAAAATACGGGGCAGCGGTACTTGGACTCTGTTTAGACCAAGACGGCATTCCTGAAAACGCCGCAAAACGTTTAGCCATCGCTGATAAAATTCTCGCCACCGCCGCTACTTATGGTATTCCAAAAGAAAGTGTCTTAATTGACCCACTGGTGCTAACCGCATCGGCCCAACAAGAACAAGTCAAAGTCACCCTTGAAACACTACAAGGACTACGGCAACGCGGCCTTCATAGTGTAGCCGGCGTCAGTAATGTTTCTTTTGGGCTGCCAAATCGTGAAGTGTTAAACAGTCATTTCTTAGCGGCCGCTTTTGGAGCTGGACTCGATGCACCGATTATTAACCCACTTTCGGACCTAATGATGAATACCGTACGGGCTTTACGCGTGATTAACGGTCAAGATCAAGATTCGGCTGATTATATTGCCAATAGCCAAATTACAACACTTGTAGCGAACCAAGGTACACCCGAAGTAAAACCAAACAGCAGTCAGCGCTTACGAGATCTCATTTTAGAAGGACGCAAAGAAGAAACACCACAAAAAACGCAAGAATTATTAATGACCATGGCCCCGCTCGAAATCGTCAATCAAGAATTTATTCCTGCACTGGATGAAATCGGACAAAAATTTGAAGCCGGCACGCTCTTCTTGCCACAACTCATGCAATCCGCGGAAGCCGTTAAACAAGCCCAAGAAGTGATTAAAACACATTTAGCCCAAAAAAATCAACCAACAAATGCTCAACATCGCATCTTATTAGCGACTGTCGAAGGCGACATTCATGATATTGGGAAAAATATCGTCAAAATGCTTTTAGAAAACTATGGTTTTGAGATTATTGACCTTGGTAAAGACGTGCCAATCACGAAAGTCGTTGAAACCATTCGACAAGAAAAAATTCACCTCGTTGGTTTAAGCGCCTTAATGACCACCACCGTGCAAAACATGAAAAAAACGATTCAAGCCGTGCGTGAAGCAAAACTCGACGTGACCTTCATCGTTGGTGGGGCCGTTTTAAATGAAGAATACCGTGAATTTGTCGGGGCCGATTATTACGCCAAAGATGCGTTAGAAAGTGTCACGATTGCGAAACAGTTTTTTGAGCGCGAAAAGAATGAAAAACGGCCTTAAAGTTTTCTCGCTTTTCATCTAAAAAGCAAAAAGAGGACTGGAAACGGGCTTGTAACTGCCCGATTCCAGCCTCATTTTATCGTACTCATTCACAGATTAGTGTGGTCTAAATCATGTTTGTTTTCAGTTTGTTCTGGTAAGCATGGGCTTATTGTTCCGTAGCCAACATCCGATCCATAAACCATTCCACTTGTTGTGGGGCATCGTGGTCAAAGAACGCAGAGGCCTTCATATCTAGTGCTGAGATTTTTTCGAAATCTTCTTTTGATAACTCAAAGTCAAAAATATCCATATTTTCCGCCATCCGTTCCGGACGAACCGATTTTGCCAAAACAACGATTTTTCGTTGTATTAACCAACGAAGAACGACTTGCCCAATCGTTTTGCCATATTGTTTGCCGATTTTTGCTAAGACCGGATTGGTAAATAAATCAAAACGACCTTCCGCAAAGGGCGCCCAAGCTTCGATTTGTACGTCATATTTTTCATGCCATGCTTGATCTTCGATGCGTTGGTTCCAAGGAT
>CAYNOA010000199.1:0-3858 GCA_964398695.1 uncultured Enterococcus sp.
TATGAAAAATTGGGGTTTTTTTCTCATTATTTTAGCCGTGTTTGTTTCGCTTCGTCTATTCGTGGTGACGCCGGTTTCCGTTAAGGGCCATTCGATGGATCCGACACTCGCAGATGGTCAAAAGTTACTCACTTTAAAAACGAATCAAGTCAAACGCTTTGACATTATTACGTTACAAGAACCGGATGAACCCGAAAAAATGGCGGTCAAGCGGGTCATCGCTTTACCTGGCGAAACCGTTGCAATGAAAAATGATCAATTAACGATTAATGGTCAAGCCGTCGCTGAACCCTATTTAGAAGAATACCAAACCTTGTTTGATGCCAAGGAACTTGCCCAAACGTATGCCTACAATCCGCAATTTCAAAAAACGGCCGACAACGCGACAACTTTTACGAGCGATTTTAGCTACACTGTCCCAGCCGAACAATATTTTGTTTTAGGAGACAATCGCCTTGTTTCAAAAGACAGCCGCTATTTTGGCTTTGTGAATCAATCCTATATTAAAGGGCGCGTTATTTGGCGTTACTGGCCATTAAACCAAATGTCATTTTTTACAAACACCACCAATGAAACAATCAACTAAGAAAGGATGAGTCATTTGACCATTGAATCACTCGTTTTAACGAAAAGTGGAAAAGCTTTTACCCTGCCTTCACCAACTGGGGATTGGCAATTATTAAGAGAAGTCGGTTATTCGCCCGTGCAGATGCTAGTTAGTGGCATTGCTGGTTGTGGCGCTTACGTCTATGAGGCGGTTTTAAAAAATTCGGACGTGCCGCATACAATTGAAAGAGTTCACGTTGAGTATACACGCGACACGCACAAAAAAGCCCAACCTTTAGCGACCGTTGATTTGGTGATTGAAGCCAAAGTTCCAGCCGCCTATCATGAAAAAGCCCTGCGCTGCTTAAAGTTAATCGCGCCGAATTGTCCGGTGATCCAATCACTCGATCCAACCATTCAAGTCACCGAAACGGTCAAATTTATCTAAGGTAAGAAACGAATAAAATCAAAGGAGTTCCTCTCGTGAAATTAAAAATTGGCACATTTAACGTAGCGGCCGGGTTGCAACCGAATACCCACGCCATCGCTCAAATGCTAGCAAAGCTCAATCTTCAGCTTGTTGGGCTACAAGAAGTGGATCAAAAATCCAAACGCAATCCTAAAGACATGCTCCAAGAAATTGCCGGCACGCATTTTGCTAACCAATCTTTTCAAGCAACTTTGGCTTTTGCAGATGGCGGCCATTATGGTCTGGGGAGTGTGAGCCAGCTAAAAGCCCAAACTTACCAAGCATATACGTACCAAGTGACGGGAGAAGAAGAGCGCGTGTTTCAATTTCTTACGTTTGAACTGGCTCCCGGGAAATTTTTAGGTTTTTATAATACCCATTTGTCTTTTGAAAGCCCAGCCATTCGCGCGCAACAAGTAGAAGAATTAAAAGCCCATCTTAAAGTGCATCCTTGCGAGTGGACGGTGATTGTTGGCGACTTTAATTTTGACCAAAGCTACGAGGAATGGGCCCTCTTTGAAGAATTTCAGTGGGTTAATGGCGGCGCTCATCCCTGGCAACCGACTTTTTTAGCACCGGATGCCACCATGCAAGTCTTTGCCATTGATAACATTTTGACTAGTCTAAATGTCACCATTGAACAAATTGAAAAAATCGACACCAACTGTTCGGACCACGCTTTATTGTGGGCTGAATTAGACTTTGAAATGGGAAAAGAGGGCTAAAAATGCGTGGAAAAAGAGTTTATTTAACTCACTTACAAGCCGGCGACGCGAAGTTACTGACGCAGTGGCAGTGGGATGAAACCTTTATGAAGGGGATTAGTTCCGATGTCTTTCATCCCTTTCAAGAAAAAGATTGGGAAGCCTTGTTTGCGAATACCCAAAGCAATGAAGATTTTTATTTTACGATTCGCAAAGTGAGCGACGAAACGCTGGTTGGTTTTATTTCATTAACCGAAGTTTTGTTGCGGAATCGTTGGGGGAATCTGGGCATTGGGATTTTAAATGCCGAAAATCGCGGCAAGGGCTATGGTCAAGAAGCCATTGAATTACTGCTCGCTTTTGCTTTTGATCATATTGGTTTACACAAAGTACGGTTACAAGTCCATGCTTTCAATCAAGCCGCGCTCGCTGTGTATCAAAAACTAGGTTTTGTCCAAGAAGGCGTAAACCGCGAAAGTGTCTACCAAGCGGGCAAATGGTATGATCAAATCGACTTTGGCATCCTACAAAAGGAGTGGCGTGAAATTGAAAACAACAAAATTCGTCGTTTTAAGAGGGAACTCCGCTAGCGGGAAAACAGCGGTGGCGCAAAGGATCCACCAATCTTTTGCGCAAGGGCAATCCATGTTAATCTCTCAAGATGTCCTACGTTTAGAAATTTTAAATGTAAAAGATCGACCAAATAATTTAGCAGTCGATTTGATGGAAGCGCTCATTTTATCGGGTGTTGGTAAAGTAGAAGTGATTCTCTTAGAGGGGATTCTTGGAAAAGCCAAGCATGGTGAAAAATTAAAAGAATGGTTAAATTGGTTTGCCGATCACAGTTATGTGTATTATTTTGATTTGCCATTTACGGAGACGCTTAAACGACATGCGACACGCGAAAAAGCACAAGAGTTTTCCGAGGAACAACTGGCAAAATGGTGGCTACCCAATGATCAACTTGAACGGCCAGATGAAAAAATCATCTCGTCAGCCATGACGATTGAGCAAATCGAAACAATGATTCGAAATGACCTAAGGTGCTAAAACGCATACAAAATAAAAAGAAACGCAAGTGAAAAAGCCCTTTTTTTGCTTGCGTTTCTTCTTATATAAAGGTCTCTAGGGCAAACGTTCATTCAATCCGTTAAAACTCGCGATTCACCAAATGCCGCACCGTACCCGAAAAAGGTTGTTCCAGCAACTCTTGTAAAATACTTGGCTGAATCTGTGTGATTTGTTCAAGTGGCAGCCACTGAATGCTTTGTTCTTGGTCAGGCGCTTTAGGATAATGCGCTTGTAAGGGATAGTCACCCCTATAAACAAACAAGAGCTCATGAAATTTTGTTCCATCACTTAGGAAAAAATTTTCGATGACGGCAATTAGTTGCGGGTCTGCAAGAAAGTAGCCAACTTCTTCGAGTAGTTCACGCTGAATGGCTGCTTGGCTCGTTTCACCAAACTGCACTCGTCCACCAGGTAAAGAGTAGCGTCCGCTTGGAAATAAACTGACGAGGATGTTTTCTTTATCAGTCAGCCAAAAAGCCACGCGGATATTTAATTTTCCTTCTGGTAAGGAACAAGTTAAATCGTGGACCATCAAAAAGCCCCCTTTTTTTAATTTCTCATTTTTTGATTTTAGCATAAGTTTCTTAAAAAATCAGGCAAAAGGCGCTTTTTCGAAGGGGCTTTGAAAGAAATTACTGTAAAAAAATGTTGTTTTCAAGTATAATACCCTAGGAGCAAGTGGAGGATGAAAAATGGCACAATTATTTTTTAAATATGGCGCAATGAACAGTGGCAAATCCATTGAGATCTTAAAAGTTGCGCATAATTATGAAGAACAAAATAAACCTGTTGTTTTGATGACCAGTGGCTTAGATACGCGTGCGGGAGTCGGTCAAGTCGCCAGCCGAATTGGGATTGAAAAAAATGCCCTCCCAATTTTTAATGAAACGAATCTATTCGACGTGGTCGCAGGGCTTCCTTACAAGCCGTATTGTGTCTTAATTGACGAAGCCCAATTTTTAACCAAGGCCCACGTATTGTCACTGACCAAAGTCGTCGATCAATGCAATATTCCGGTGATGGCCTTTGGATTAAAGAATGATTTTCGCAATGAACTCTTTGAAGGCT
>CAYNOA010000200.1:0-3825 GCA_964398695.1 uncultured Enterococcus sp.
CAAATTAGAATGTGTATTCCTTGCGAATAGGTATTAAGAAAAAACACATATTGTTTTGTATTCGTTTACTTAGTAGAGTAAAGTTAATAATCATAGGAGGATTGAGGAAGATGATTAAATTTCCAAAAGATTTTTTATGGGGTGCGGCGACTTCTGCCCCACAAACAGAGGGTGCTGCTTTAGTCGATGGTAAGAGTCCATCAACTTGGGATAAGTGGTTTGAAATGGAACCTGAATTATTCTTTGATCGTGTAGGACCAAACGACACGTCTAATATTTATTACCAATATAAAGAAGACGTGGCTTTAATGAAAAAAATGAATTTAAATTCTTATCGGACTTCGATTGCTTGGACGCGTTTATTACCAGATGGCAAAACGTTAAATCCTAAAGCCGTTGAATTTTACCGTAGTTATTTCCAAGAAATGTTAGACAATGGTGTGGAGCCAATGATTAACTTGTTCCACTTTGATATGCCTTGGTGGTTAATGGAAAAAGGTGGTTGGGAAGCCCGTGAATCGGTGGATCACTTTGCTTTTTATGCTAAAACGGCTTTTGAACAATTTGGCGATTTAGTCAAAAAATGGGCCACTTTTAACGAACCATTAGTTCATATCGAGTGTGGGTACATGGGCGATGCACACTGGCCAAAAGTTCGTGATTTTAAACGGGCGATTCAAGTTGGTTATCACACGATGTTAGCGCATGCCAAAGCGGTTGAAGCCTACCGCAACAATCCGCATAACGATGGAAAAATTTCGATTATTTTAAACTTAGCCCCCGTCTACGCAAAAAGTGACGAGTTCGCTGACCAAGAAGCTCGTCGTCGTGCGGACTTAATTTATATTCGTAGCTTCTTAGATCCCGTTGTTTTAGGACATTTTCCAGCAGAATTAATCGAAATGTTTAGAGAAAGTGATTTATTACCAGTCAAACAAGAAGGCGATCGTGAAACATTTGCGAACAATATTGTCGATTTTGTTGGCGTGAACTACTACCAACCATTGCGTGTACAAGCAGTGGAAAATCCAGAATTCCCTGCCAAATCACCAGGGGCTTGGGCACGTGGGTATAACTGGCCAGAAAAACGCATCAACCCGCACCGTGGTTGGGAAATCTTCCCAGAAGGTATCTACACGATTGCCATGCGTATGAAAAATGATTATGGCAATATGCCTTGGTTTATCTCTGAAAATGGGATGGGTGTGGAAGGCGAAGAAAAATTTATGGACGAAAACGGTGTGATTCAAGATGATTACCGCATTGAATTTTTAGAAGAGCATTTAGAGTACTTAGCACAAGCAATTGATGAAGGCAGTAACTGTTTTGGTTACCATATGTGGACATTTTCTGATTGCTGGTCTTGGTTAAATGCCTATAAAAACCGTTATGGTTACTACCGTATTAATCGGGATGATAATTACCGTCGTTCGGATAAAGCAAGTAGTTATTGGATGAAAGACGTGATTAATAACCACGGCTTTACACGAGGAGAAAGATAAATGTTATTTTCAAATGAATGGTCTTTAAGTATCAATCATCAAAGTTTATTACCGATTGCGCGTCGGGTGAATCAATTACTTGAGAAAATTGATCAAAGACCTGGAATCATTACAAGGGATAAAAAAGCAGTGGTTCAACTTGTTTTGGACCGTCAAGCAGCCACAAGTTCGGTTGAAAAAACGGCTGCAGGCATAATTATTACCGGCACTTGTACAAAAGCCACTTTACGGACGGCGGCTTACGCCATTTTAAGAGAATGCTTAGGGGAACTTCCGCAAGGTTTAACCCCCGTCGCATTTGCCCAACCGCGTCGTATTTTTATGTTAGACATGGCTCGTAAATATTATGCCAAAGAAACCATCATGAAATTTATTGATGCACTAAACTTTGCGCAATTTAACGTGTTACAGTTACATTTTTCTGAAAATGAAGGCTTCCGAATTGAATGTGAAACGGCCCCAGAAATTGTTTCAAAAGACCATTTAACGAAAGCGGAAATTCGTGAAATTATTTTGTACGCGCAAGCAGCTGGGATTGAAATCGTACCTGATTTTGATAGCCCTGGACACTTACGTCAAATTTTAAAGACGCACCCAGAATGGCAACTCGTGAAAAAAAATGCCGATGGTTCCTTAGAAAAAAATCCAACGGCTTTAAATATTACGAATCCAGCAGAAGTTGACTTTATTCTTTCGATTTATCGTGAATTTGCGGCACTCTTTCCAACGAGCACGTATTTCCACATTGGAGCAGATGAATTTGTTGACTTTGATGAGATGGAAGCTTACCCAGAAATTCAAGCCTATGCCAAAGAAGTTTATGGCGAAGCAGCAGCCGGGATTGATGCCTTTGTGGGCTATGTGAACCGTGTGATTGAAGAAATCAAAGGCTTAGGTTTTATCCCGCAAGTTTGGAACGATGGCTTCTTCCGTTTAAATCGTGCAGAAGTCGTGAAGTTATCCAAAGACGTGGAAATTAGTTATTGGACGAAATGGAACCAAAACATGGCTCCTGTTGAAACTTTTATTGAAAAAGGGTATCAAGTAACGAACTTTAATGATAATTACTTCTATTATGTCTTGGGCGAAAATGCCGGTTACACGTATCCTAGTTATACAAAAGTAGTGGATGCTTGGACACCCGATATGTGGCCACAACAACAAGTGGTCCCGGTTGAACCAAAGCAATTACCAGGGGTAGCGGTCGCTGTTTGGAATGATATTCCAGATGCTCAAACGCAAACAGAAGTTTTGACGAACGTTTCGGAATTGTTTTTTGCAGTGATGCAAAAACAAACCGGGAATGTCTTTGCCAAAGAAGAACAAATCACTGCGTTTTTAGCCAAGTTATTTGCGTAACCTGTAAAGTTTTATTTTTGAATCGATTAGCAAGGACTCCTGTCCGGCTAATCGATTTTTTAGTTCTTCGTTTCGTTGAATGAATGAATAAAAAGTAAAAGCAAAACCATGGACGACTGCTTGAGCCATTTCATGGTTTTGCTGTGTTTTAAAAAGGCTGTATAATATTTGGTGTTGATGGAGAAATCTCTATGAAATTTCTCCATCAACACCATTTGACGAACAACCTTTAAAAATTATAAAGCGACAATCTTTGTACCGTGAACCTCATTGACTTGCAAAGTATCGGCAACAAGTTGGGCATTGGTATGATTCACCCCACCACCGGGCAAAATAATAATTCGACCATTGGCATAGGCAATTAATTCTTTTAAGTGGGCAAAGCTATCTTCAATTGGCGTTCCTGCTAGACCACCGTGGGTTAAAATGCGTTGCACGCCATTTTCAACCAGCCAATCAATGGCTTTGAATTGATTTTCTTTTGACAGTGCATCAAAGGCCATATGGAAGGTAATCTCTAAACCAACGGCACGATCAATTAAAACGTCTAAGGCTTCTTCGTCTAACCAACCGTCTTGATTTAAACAGCCAATTACCACGCCATCGGTGCCATATTTTTTGGCTTCAATTAAATCAGTTTCCATGATTTTTAATTCATAGTCATTGTAAACAAAGTCGCCACCACGCGGGCGAATAATGGTCATAACGGTAACATTTTGCTCGTGAGCGTATTGAACGGTCGTTTCAATGACACCCGCACTTGGTGTGGTTCCACCGACAGTCAGATTGTCACACAACTCAATTCTTTTGGCGCCATTTTCAATTGCTTTTGGGATATCGGTAAAATTTTCTGCACAAAATTCTTTTAACATGTCTGAACTCCTTTAAAAACTTATTATATATACATCCCGTTAAATAATCACTATTTAAAAACCAGTTTCTCTTGTAAGCGCCGCTCACCTAC
>CAYNOA010000201.1:0-3823 GCA_964398695.1 uncultured Enterococcus sp.
ATAATATCAAGGGTTTTCGCTATTTTCGCACTTTTTTTTTCGATTTAATTATTTCTTTTGTCAAAGACTAAAAAGTATGGTAAAATCTATTATTTTCTACGTCTTGGAATAATGCGAATCGGCGTCCCTTCAAAGGTGAAAGCGTTACGAATCTGATTTTCTAAAAAGCGTGAATAAGAAAAATGCATCAACTCTTCTTCATTGACAAAAATAACAAAGGTTGGTGGTTTTACCGCTACTTGAGTGGCATAAAAAATCTTCAAGCGACGGCCTTTGTCCGTTGGCGTCGGGTTGATAGCGACTGCATCCATGATAACATCATTTAAAAGTGCCGACGGGATTCGTAGGTTTTGGTTCATGCTGACATGTTCGATGAGTTCTGGTAATTTATTCAAGCGTTGTTTCGTTACAGCCGAAACAAAAATGATTGGGGCATAATCTAAATATTGGAATTCATCGCGAATTTTTTCTTCAAATTCCTTCATGGTGTTTGTATCTTTTTTAACCATGTCCCATTTATTCACGACGATAATCATGCCACGGCCAGCTTCATGCGCATAGCCGGCAATTCGTTTGTCTTGCTCACGAATACCTTCTTCACCATTAATTACGAATAAAACAACATCCGAACGCTCAATCGCACGCATGGCACGCATCACGCTATATTTTTCAGTACTTTCGTAGACTTTCCCGCGTTTACGCATACCGGCTGTGTCAATCATCGTAAACTTCTGACCATTTTCGCCGACAAACTGCGTATCGACTGCGTCACGAGTGGTCCCTTCAATATCAGAAACAATCACTCGTTCTTCGCCTAAAATCGCATTAATTAAAGACGATTTGCCGACATTCGGGCGTCCAATTAAACTAAATTTAATAATGCCTTCTTCTTCTGGTTCGATATCGGTACTAAAGTGTTTGACGGCTTCATCTAACACATCGCCTAAGCCTAGACCATGACTACCAGAAACCGGGTAAGGCTCCCCTAAACCAAGTGAGTAGAACTCATAAATTTCTGCCCGCATTTCGGGATTATCGACTTTATTGACTGCTAGAATCACTGGTTTTTTACTTTTATGTAAAATGCGAGCCACTAATTCATCCGCATCCGTGATACCTTCTTGACCACTACCGACAAAAATAATCACGTCGGCTTCTTCAATCGCAATTTCTGCTTGGTGTTTAATTTGCTCCATAAAAGGTTCGTCACCTAAATCAATTCCACCGGTGTCAATAATACTAAACTCTTTGCCTAGCCATTCACCCGTCGCATAAATCCGGTCACGAGTAACGCCGGGAGTATCTTCAACGATTGAAATTCGTTCACCAGCAATTCGATTAAATAAAGTCGATTTGCCGACATTGGGACGTCCGACGATTGCAATTGTTGGATTTGCCATAATTTTCCTCCATTGTACTTTTGTACTTTTATTTTCGATTTCACGTTTGCTAGTTAGCTTTGACTAATTTTGCAAACTTCAACTTACCTAGTTTAACGAATCAAAGGCCATCTTGCAAGTTTTTCGCGAGAAAGTCTAATGAAAAAATAATCTAATTGGCAATTTCCTCGGCCTGACGCCCCCATTTTTACGAAAGCAACTCGCATGAATCCGATTGGCGATGACATAAAAAAACGACTGAGTCATCAGTCGTTTCTAAATTGCTTATTCTTGGCCTTTTAGCACGTCGCCTAAGAGATCACCCATAGTAAAGCCCGTTGATTCTTCTGGCAGTACATAAGTTTCTTCCGCTTCTTTTGCTACTTCTGCTTCTGGTTTTTCTTCTAAAGCTTTGATGCTTAAAGCAATCCGGTGTTCTGTTGGGTTCACTTCTAAGACTTTCACTTTGACTTGATCGCCTTCTTGTAAAACTTCATGAGGTGTTGCGATATGTTTGTGAGAGATTTGTGAAATGTGAACTAACCCTTCAACGCCTGGGAAAACTTCCACAAAGGCACCAAAACTTGTTAAGCGTTTGACCGTGCCATCTAAGACGGTATCAACTGCCGCTTTTTCTTCGATATTCGTCCAAGGTCCAGGTAGCGTATCTTTAATTGATAATGAGACACGTTCAGTCGTTGGATCAACAGATAAGATGGCCACTTGTACTTTATCGCCCACTTTTAAGACATCACTTGGTTTAGCGATATGCGCATGGGAAATTTCTGATACGTGTACGAGACCGTCCACGCCACCAAGGTCCACAAAGGCACCAAAATCCGTTAAACGAGCAACTGTTCCCTCTACTTGATCGCCTTCTTTTAAGGTAGCCAGTAAAGCATCCCGTTGTTCTAATTTTTCTGCTTCAACGACTGCTTTATGCGATAAAATTAAACGGTTTTCTGAAGGTTCAATTTCGACAATTTTGAAAGTCATTGTTTTGCCTTTGTAACTTTCAAAATCTTCAACAAAATGGTCTTCAACCATTGAAGCCGGTACAAAGCCACGCACACCACAGTCAACGACTAAACCGCCTTTGACAACATTTGTCACAGGTGCTTCGATAATTTTTCCAGCTTGGAAGTCTTTTTCAATTTCTTCCCAAACTTTTTTAGCATCTAAGCGGCGTTTTGAAAGAAGATAGCTTCCATTTTCTTTGTCTTTCCCAATTGTAGTAATGACTACAAGCTCTAGCACATCGCCTACTTTTACCAATTCATTTATATCTTCGACTGGTAATGTTGACAATTCTTTTGCTGGAACCACACCTTCTACTCCGGCACCTTCAATTCCCACGATGACTTGCTTGTCTTCAATTGCTAAAACTTCCCCTTTAACAATATCACCAACATTTACTTCTTGGAAATTACTTAAGGCCGCTTCCATTGTTTCGTTTCCTAATTCTACGTGCTCTTTGTCAAATTCTGTCATGACGAGTGTCCTCCTAACCAACATTCATTTATTAACAACTACTATTACTAGTTTATGCTATTCTCATGAAAAAATAAAGCGATTTCTTATATTTTTATTAAAAAAGCCTGTTTTCCTATGAATCTTTAGGAAAAACAGACTTTTTTCGTTATTTTATTACGCAAGTTGTTCTATTTTATCAGCCGTGATTTGTTTAATGATGGCAACGACTTCTTCAATGCTTAAACCAGTCGTATCCACTTTAATGGCATCTTGGGCTTGTTTCAGTGGTGAAACTTTCCGAGTAGAGTCTAAATAATCCCGTTGTTCGATTTCTTTTTTCAGCGTTTCATAATCGGTGGCGATGCCTTTGCTTTGGTTTTCTTTGTAGCGGCGTTCGGCTCTTTCATCAACACTTGCTACTAGAAAAATTTTGACTGCCGCATTTGGTAAGACGGCCGTGCCAATATCGCGTCCATCCATCACGACACCCCCATTTTCGGCAATTTTTTGTTGCATTTCAACCAATTTTTGTCGAACTTTCGCCCAAGCCGAAACTTCTGATACCCCGTTCGTCACATTTGGTTGGCGGATGGCTTCGGTGACTTCTTCTTCTCCGGCGAAAACTTTTTGACCCGTTTTCGTTTGTTCAAAAGTAATCGGGTATTGTTTGATTAAGGCCACCAGCCCGGCTTCATCTGAAAAAGCCACGCCATGTTGAATGGCTAAATAAGTAATTGTTCGATACATCGAACCCGTATCGGTATAGACATAACCATAATCATTGGCTAAAATTTTGGCCACGGTACTCTTACCGGAAGAGGCTGGGCCATCAATCGCGATGTTCACTTTATACATGGTGTTCCCCTTATCTAAAATTAATCTCTTTACATGAAAAAAAACCGCTAGCACGGTTTTTTAACGAATTCTCACATTTTGACCTGGATCAAAATGAAAATTATTTTCATTCATTC
>CAYNOA010000202.1:0-3790 GCA_964398695.1 uncultured Enterococcus sp.
TAAAAAGAACACGGAGAAAGGAGGGAAATAAGCATGTTAGTACCTAAACGTGTAAAACACCGTCGTGAATTCCGCGGTAAAATGCGTGGAGAAGCTAAAGGTGGAAAAGAAGTATCTTTTGGAGAATACGGTTTACAAGCTGTTGAATCTCATTGGATTACCAACCGCCAAATCGAAGCATCACGTATTGCAATGACTCGTTACATGAAACGTGGTGGGAAAGTATGGATTAAAATTTTCCCTCACAAATCATATACAAGTAAAGCGATCGGCGTTCGTATGGGTAAAGGTAAAGGAGCTCCTGAAGGATGGGTTGCACCAGTAAAACGTGGTAAAATCATGTTTGAAATTGCAGGCGTACCTGAAGAAGTAGCGCGTGAAGCTCTACGTCTAGCTTCTCACAAATTACCGATTAAAACAAAAATCGTAAAACGTGAAGAAATGGGTGGTGAATCGAATGAAGGTTAAAGAAATCAGAGAATTAACCACTGCCGAAATGCTAGATCAAGAAAAACAATTAAAAGAAGAATTGTTTAACTTACGTTTCCAATTAGCTACCGGACAATTAGAAAACACTGCACGTATTAAAGAAGTACGTAAATCGATTGCACGCATTAAAACAGTATTGCGTGAACAAGTAAAGTAATATGGAAGGAGGCCATTTAGCGTATGACTGAGGAAAGAAATCAACGCAAAGTTTACCAAGGCCGTGTGGTATCCGACAAAATGGATAAAACAATTACTGTTGTAGTTGAAACAAAGAAAAACCACCCAATTTACGGTAAACGAATGAACTATTCTAAGAAATACAAAGCACACGATGAAAACAACGAAGCGAAAATCGGTGATATCGTGAAAATTATGGAAACTCGTCCATTATCAGCTACAAAACGTTTCCGTCTAGTAGAAATCGTTGAAAAAGCAGTGATTATCTAATAATCACACGAGATTTTCCTATATAGATTGAATTGCAAAATCTGAAAGGAGGATACACATCGTGATCCAACAAGAAAGTCGTTTAAAAGTTGCTGACAACTCTGGCGCTCGTGAAATCTTGACGATCAAAGTCCTTGGAGGCTCAGGTCGCAAAACTGCTAATATCGGTGACGTAATCGTTGCGACCGTTAAACAAGCAACGCCAGGTGGGGTTGTCAAAAAAGGTGACGTCGTTAAAGCGGTTATCGTTCGTACGAAAACAGGCGCTCGCCGTGCTGACGGTTCATATATTAAATTTGATGAAAATGCTGCGGTTATTATCCGTGATGATAAGAGCCCTCGTGGAACACGTATCTTTGGTCCAGTTGCTCGTGAATTACGCGAAAACAACTTCATGAAGATCGTTTCCCTAGCACCAGAAGTATTATAATTGTTACTCATTATTAAAGGAGGTGCGAAACAATAATGTTTGTAAAAAAAGGCGATAAAGTTAAAGTTATCACTGGAAAAGACAAAAACAAAGAAGGTATTGTTTTAGAAGCTTTACCGAAGAAAGATAAAGTTGTTGTCGAAGGTGTTAACATCGTTAAAAAACACCAAAAACCTTCTCAAACAGCTCCTCAAGGCGGCATCCTTGAAGTAGAAGCGCCAATTCATGTTTCTAACGTGATGGTGATTGATCCTTCAAACGGTGAAGCAACGCGAGTAGGCTACAAAGAAGTTGACGGTAAAAAAGTCCGCGTTTCTAAGAAAACCGGAGAAATTCTTGATAAATAATCAAACCTAAGGAAGGAGGGGCTTATTGAATGAACCGCCTTAAAGAAAAATATAATAAAGAAGTTGTTCCATCATTGATGGAGAAATTTGAATATAGCTCAGTAATGCAAGCACCAAAAGTTGAGAAAATCGTAATCAACATGGGTGTAGGTGAAGCAGTTTCTAACGCGAAAGCTTTAGATAAAGCTGTGGAAGAATTACAAATTATTACAGGTCAAAAACCTTTAATTACAAAAGCGAAAAAATCAATTGCAGGCTTCCGTTTACGTGATGGCATGCCAATTGGTGCGAAAGTTACTTTACGTGGAGAAAGAATGTACGAATTTCTAGATAAATTAGTAACCGTTGCTTTACCACGTGTACGTGACTTCCACGGCGTTAGCAAAAAAGCTTTCGATGGACGTGGAAACTACACTTTAGGTGTCAAAGAACAATTAATCTTCCCAGAAGTTGATTATGATTTGGTCGATAAAGTACGTGGAATGGATATTGTTATTGTTACAACTGCCAACACAGACGAAGAGTCTCGTGAATTGTTAACACAATTAGGCATGCCATTCCAAAAATAAAAAAAGGAGGCGAACTACGTGGCTAAAAAGTCAATGATTGCTAAACACAACCGTCCAGCAAAATTTTCAACTCAACAAAATTCTCGTTGCGAACGTTGCGGACGCCCACATTCAGTTTATCGTAAATTTAAACTTTGCCGTATTTGCTTCCGCGAACTTGCCTACAAAGGTCAAATTCCCGGCGTGAAGAAAGCAAGCTGGTAAACAAGTAAACTCGCATAAAGGAGGTAAATCATCTAATGGTCATGACAGATCCAATTGCAGATTTTCTAACACGCATTCGTAATGCCAACATGGTAAAACACGATGTTTTAGAAGTACCTGCTTCAAAAATCAAACGTGACATCGCTGAAATCTTGAAAAATGAAGGTTTCATCCGTGATGTTGAATATATCGAAGATGACAAACAAGGCGTTATCCGTGTTTTCCTTAAATATGGAAAAAATGGTGAGCGTGTTATCACTAACTTAAAACGCATCTCTAAACCAGGACTACGTGCTTACGTTAAAGCTGACGAAGTACCAAAAGTATTAAATGGTTTAGGTATTGCAATCATCTCAACTTCTGAAGGTGTAATCACTGATAAAGAAGCAAGAGCTAAAAACGTCGGTGGCGAAGTAGTCGCTTACGTTTGGTAATTTAAATTTATTACACAAGGAGGTGTCTCTAAGTGAGTCGTATTGGGAATAAAATCGTCGTTTTACCGGCTGGTGTTGAAGTAACACAAAACGGAAACGATGTAACAGTTAAAGGTCCTAAAGGTGAATTAACTCGTACTTTCTCGGCTGATATTACAATGAATATCGAAGGAAGCGAAGTAACATTCACTCGTCCAAATGATAGCAAAGACATGAAAACTATTCATGGAACTACTCGTGCAAACTTCAATAACATGGTTGTTGGTGTAAGCGAAGGATTCCAAAAAGCATTAGAATTAATCGGGGTTGGTTACCGTGCGCAATTACAAGGTTCAAAACTTGTATTAAACGTTGGTTACTCTCACCCAGTTGAGATCGAAGCGCCTGCTGGAACAACTATCGAAGTTCCATCAAACACTTCAATCATCGTTAAAGGGATTGATAAAGAAGTTGTTGGTGAATTAGCCGCAAACATTCGTATCGTCCGTGCGCCAGAACCTTACAAAGGCAAAGGAATTCGCTATGTTGGTGAATTTGTTCGTCGTAAAGAAGGTAAAACTGGTAAATAATTTTCGCAAACTAATCATTTTGCGAAACGCGGCTTAGGCCAGCTTAATTAAAGAGGTGACAATTGTGATTACAAAACCAGATAAAAATAAAACACGCCAAAAGCGACACCGCCGTGTCCGTGGCAAAATCTCTGGTACTGCTGAGTGCCCACGCTTAAACGTTTTTCGTTCTAACAAAAACATCTACGCTCAAGTTATTGATGATGTGAAAGGTGTTACTCTTGCAAGCGCTTCAACCTTAACTAAAGAATTAAAAGGTTCACTCACTGGAAAGAACAAAAAAGAAGCAGCATTCATCGTC
>CAYNOA010000203.1:0-3784 GCA_964398695.1 uncultured Enterococcus sp.
ATAGGTTCGGTTTAAACCGGATTCTAATTCAAAATAAACAAAATTGTTTTGTAGTTTATAAAAAAAAGGCGAATGGAGGTGCGTTTTCATATGACCAAAATAAAGTAGCTCAGAAATTTCGAGTGGCGTTAATTCTCTGACCATATTTAAATCAGAAAAATCAATCCATTTGTTTTCATTTGGTTGTCGCGTCCGATTGCTTAATTGGAAGTATTGCTGGATCGCTTCTGTTCCGCGAATAACTTTCAAGGCGGTATGATTTTCATACTCCCCTAAAGCGGTCGTTGGGTTTAGTAACAAGAGATTTCTAGGCTGATGAACAATCCCTTGCTGAAAATCGTAAGCGGTAAGCCCTTTCGTTAAAACGGTATTACTAATTGTATCAAGATGAATATAGACAAGCGCAGTCAAGTTCGTCCCCCCTAAAAAAATATTTTTCATTCTTAGTTTCATTTTACCGCATTTTCATGAAAAAAGCTTATATCTTTTCGATTAAAATCCGGTTACAATCGTTAATATTTCGCTTTAAATTATGGTATGATAAAACGAGAGAGGGGTTTTCATAAATGCAGAAAAAAAGGCTGAAAAATACTTTAATGAATCTTTTCTTATTGCTCGTCTTACTCCTTGGAGTGGCTTTGATTTTTAATCGTCAACTGAAACAACATTTAATGCAAAAAACGAGTGCCAATTATCAAATAGAACAAGTAACGCGTGAACAAATTCAAGTCAATGAAAAAACGGAAGCGACGTTTGATTTTGCGGCGGTTGAACCCGCCAGTTTAGAAGCGGTCTTACAAGCACAACTTAGCGGACAAGGGTTACCGGTCATTGGGGGAATCGCTGTTCCAAGCGTGGAAATTCAATTGCCCATTTTTAAAGGGCTGAGTAATGACGCCTTACTTTTTGGGGCAGGCACGTTTAGCTCAGTCCAACAAATGGGGCAAGGCAATTACGCTTTAGCGAGTCATCGGATTGAAAATTCAACGATTTTATTTACCCGCTTAGAAGAAGTCAAACTTGGTTCGGCCATCTATTTAACAGACTTAAATCAAATTTATACTTATGAAACGATTGCTTCTGAACGCATCGAAGCCCATCAAGTGGAGGTGGTTGAAGACGTTCCCGATGAAACGCTTGTGACGTTAATTACTTGTGGTGAGGCAGCCGGGATTACGCGTTGGATGGTTCAAGGAAAATTAATCAGCACCGTTTTAGTTGAGGAAGCCACACCAGAGATGCTAGCGGTGTTTGCGTTGACGCAATAAATAGATTATACGAGGAGGAAAAAAAGTGAGTAATAAGGAGTTTTCTTATGAAATTGTCGAAGAAATTGGGGTCTTGTCAGAAAATGAGAAAGGTTGGCGCAAAGAATTAAACTTAGTCAGTTGGAACGCCCGCCCACCAAAATTTGACTTAAGAGACTGGGGACCCAACCACGAAAAAATGGGAAAAGGCGTAACCTTGAGCAACGAAGAATTTGCAGCCTTGCGTCAATTAATTTCAAAGATGTAAGTGGGGAAATAAGATGAAAAGTATGACCGGATTTGGTAAAGCGATCCAAGAATCAAATGATTATCAAATCGAAGTAGAAATTAAAAGTGTCAATCATCGCTTTTTAGACTTTCAATTGCGGTTACCGCGAGTGTTGCATCCTTTTGAACAGGCCGCTCGGCAAGCGATGAAAGTCCTCTTAAAACGTGGACGCATCGAAGTTTTTGTGACTTTAACGGAATTAAATGATTGGCAAAAAGAAGTTAAAATTCATTGGGACTTAATTGAAATCTTTATGAACCAAGTCAATCAAGAGACACAGGCGCGTTTTCAAACCACTCTTTCACCAGAGCATTTATTGCAAAGTTTATTAGAAAAAGAAGCTTTTGTACAAGTGCAAGAAAAAAAACCCCTTGATGAAGGCTTAGAAACCTTATTACTAGAAGCAATCACGACTGCAGCCAAAGCCAACGACCAAAGCCGTCAACAAGAAGGGGCAGGGATTTTACAAATATTACAAGAAAATTTGCAGCAGTTACAAGTCTTCTTGAAGGAACTGGCGGCTTTATTCCTTGTTTTTGAAAAAGAATATTTGACCCGTTTTGAAAAGAAATTGACCGATTATTTAGATACCCAAGTCGATCGAGAGCGTTTATTAACAGAAATGGTCATTTTGCTAGAGAAAAGTGACATTCATGAGGAAATTGATCGATTAAATATCCATGTTGCCACGTTTGAGCAGCTCTTAGCAAGTGAACAACCGATTGGCCGTGAGTTAGATTTTTTAATTCAAGAAATGAATCGCGAAGTCAATACGATTGGCTCAAAATCAAGTGCCATTACGATAAAAAATCTCGTTGTCCAATTAAAAACGACGATTGAAAAAATCCGGGAACAAGTACAAAACGTGGAGTAAAACATTGATTTTGGGTAAAAACCTTTTGAACTGGCGGTTAAAAGTAGCTTTTTGTTGAAAATTTTGGTATATTAAAGTAATTCTTGAAATTTCCTGAAAAAAAGTGCACAATAAACGATAAGCAAATCTTCAAAAACGAAAGGACATCAACATGACAGAGCGTGGGTTATTAATTGTATTATCGGGACCGTCTGGCGTAGGTAAAGGGACCGTCCGCAAGGCTATTTTTGAAAGTGAAGACAATGACTTTCAATACTCTATTTCGATGACGACTCGTAAAAAAAGAATTGGCGAAGTAGAAGGCGTTGATTATTTTTTTAGAAGCCGTGAAGAGTTTGAAGCATTAATTCAAACCGGTGAGATGTTAGAGTACGCCGAATATGTGGGTAATTACTATGGGACCCCACTATCTTATGTGCAAAAAACGTTAGATGAAGGCAAAGATGTCTTTTTAGAAATTGAAGTTCAAGGGGCTCAACAAGTCAAAGAAAAAGTACCCGATGGCGTGTTTATTTTTTTAACGCCACCGGATTTGGTCGAATTACGTTCACGCATCACGGGACGTGGAACAGATGCACCAGAAGTGATTGATGAGCGGATGCGCGTGGCCAAAGCAGAGATTGAAATGATGGCCTTATATGATTATGCCGTTGTGAATGATAAAGTGCCCTTAGCAGTGAAACGAATCAAAGAAATTATTGCCAGTGAACATTTTCGCGTGGAACGTGTGATTGGTAAATATCGAAAAATGTTAGAGGAGTTGTAGAAGAAAATGATGTTAAAACCGTCGATTGATAAATTGCTAGATCGTGTGAATTCAAAATATTCACTTGTCATCTTAGCCAGTAAACGTGCGCATGAACTGGATGCGGGCAGCCAAGCAACCTTAGATAAATTTGAATCAGTCAAAAGCGTCGGCAAAGCGCTCGAAGAAATTGAAGCAGAAACAGTAATTAATGATCCACATCCTGAAATCAAACGTGCTCGCTTGAAACAAGAAGAAGAAGAACGCAAAGCACGGAAAGAACAAGAACAAAAAGATTTAGAAGCCAAAGCACGAAGAGATTAAGATCTATTTGGATAAAACAAGTTAAAGTCTGGAGTCTGACTCTCAGACTTTTTGTTTGCCTTAAAGACAAATACTTGAAATTCGAGTAAAATAGAAAAGAAGCACAAACTGGCGGAAAGGAAGGGATTTAAATGGCGTTATACGCGGAAGTGATTGTCGATGTGCCAACGATGCAAACGGATCAACCGTATACGTACCTCATCCCTGAAAAATGGCAAGCAGTCATTGAGGTCGGAATGCGCGTGGAGGTACCTTTTGGTGAAGGCAATCGCTCGAATGTAGTTCATGTCTTTGTTCATGATCGT